>JBGSST010000316.1:0-2688 GCA_041736915.1 Bdellovibrionota bacterium | reverse complement strand
CGAACGTCTCATTCTTGAGCCGGTTAATGCCTTCTTCGCGTTTCACGATAGCGGTGTGGTACCACCTTCGGCGCCGCAAAATCAAGAACGCGAATTAGTCCGGCTATTTAGTCGGCTTAGGTTCGGTCTTCGACCAGCGTTACGCGATAGTCCCGTGCGAAAGGGTCGAATCCGCAGAAGCCACCCCGAACCGGCAGCTTCAACGTCTGCTGGTAATACTGGATAAGGGTGGGGCGGGCCGCTTCGCACTCGCCAACGGTTTTGAAGCGTTCAGTCGAAGGACGAAACTCCACGGTGGGGTCGCCGATGAATAGCGCGTTCAGCTCCGAGGCCGCCCCCATGACGGGCTTGCCGCAATAATGAACCAGCGGCGGATTGGGGTCCCCGGTGAACAGGGAATCCAGCTCCGCATCCTGCGCCTGGCAAGCGGCTAGGCTGGCGTTACGGGTAAGCTCGAACATCTGCAGCTTGAGGCGATCGGCCGCGTAAAAGTGCAGGGCCGCTTCTCCGTAAGCCATTTGCGAACGGAAGATGAGGGCCACCGGGCGAATGTCCCGCGCTTTGAGCGAAGCAAAGATCTTATCCCGCAGCGTTTTGCCGTCCATGCCTTGCGGCACGCTAAAAAACTGGTAACCCGCTTTTTGCGGGCGCTTGAGAGAGTCACCAAAGGCATCGATGCGCGGGTACCACGCCCATTTTTCGCTGCTGATACCATCACGCGAGCAGCCTACGATGGCCGGGGTGAGGCGGGTCTCGGCTTTAAAGATGTCGACCTCTTCGGCGATCGCGGCGTCGCAGGCCTGGCGAGAGGCGTAGCGACCGAGCGGGCTCAGTCCGCCGGTGGCTTGGCTCGTCGATACCACGGGCAGCGATTTGTCCGCCACGTACGTAATCTCTATCGTGTAGCCGTCGGCTTTCTCGGAAAGGCAGCGGCTCTTCACCGGCTTGATGCCGGTGGCCGTTTCGAAAGTCTCCGCCAGGTTCGCCGCGGTACCGTGGCAGCCATAAACCGTCGCCCCGAAGTTTCGGATCGTATAGGAGAACTCTCCCCCGAACGCGAAGGCACCGAGGAACATTCCGGACAACACCAAGTGGATTTTGCGCATAGTCGCTCCTTAGCCCGAAACGCTACCACGTCGGGCATGGCTGTAACGGCTGGGTGCGTAAGGAACTTCGGCCATCGCCTTCGGCACGCCAATTGCTCTCTTACCGCGCAAAGTTCCTGAGGAGGAAAAATGAGAAAGTTCACACTGTGGTTTTTTGGATTCGTTTTATCGCTGGGGCTCATCGCTTGCTCATCTTCGCCGGTAAAGACGGCCGCCGATGACCGAAGCGAGTACGTGGTGCAGGTCGAGAAGCGCCTTATAGACCACGAGAAGCAGGCTCGCGGCATCAACCCGGCTGCCGCCGCGCAGATGCGGGCCGAGATTGCCGACGCCCGCGTTGCTTTGGATGCCATGAAGCAGGCTAAGCTGGAACACTGGCCAACGCTACGCAACGACATCGACACCCGTCTCATAAGGATTCAGGACACGTATCAAACTCGGAACAGGAACAACTAAGCGGGCGCCTTGGCGCTCGGCAATTGAGGTAACAATATGAAGATCACTCACACGTTAATGGCGGTTTCGCTCACGCTGGTTCTAGCCGTAGGTTGCGGCAAGGACGGTGAGGGAATTGCGCCCGCAAAACCGGCAATCAGCAATATCGACGAAATCACGGGCGCGGCGGATCGCCGTAGCCTCGTGGGTAGCCGCGTGGACATTCCGTCGGCCCCCGCGCAGGCCGTAGTCGGCAACTACGTATTTTGGGCGGGCGGCGCCAATCAAGCCGTGCCCGTAGTACGCATGGACAAGATCAAAGGGCCGGTGAAGGAATCCGTGCGCAAGGGCGACACCGTTCGCATGTCGGGGGTAGTTCGTTTGACCAGCGCCGTCTCGGCTACCGCGCCGATGTGGGACAAGATCAACGATAGCGAACGCGCAGACATCAATAACGCGATCGTATTCATCGAAGCCGACACCATTCAGATCTCTTCGCGGGGCCTGGAGTCTCTGATCGCCGAGCAGCTCGGCTTAGACGACACTCAGGAAGTGCCCGCGCACCTTCTCCGCTAGATACGGGCGGGCGAGTTTGGTTGGCTGGTTCCGGTGGCAACCCCGTTGCGCTGCCGGAGCCGGCCTTTTTCTTTTTCCAGCCTATCCGCGTCGCGACGAGCTTCGCCGCTTGCGGTTCTCCGTAGCGGCCACCGCGGGCACCGGCACGAGCTTCGGTTGCTGACGATCCAGCTTGGCCTGCCGGTAAGCGGACGAAGCGTACAGAATGGTATAGAGCACGGCGAGAATCGCAAAACCGCCGTACTGCATCTGGGTGAAGACTACGGCGAAAACCGCCGACCCCACCGAGAAGCTGACGAAAGTTAGAATGCGAATGAAGTTCAGCCTACGGAGCCGCTGCGTTTCTAGCGTTCGTTGGGGCAAGTAGACCAGTTTTATGAACGTAACGCCCATGTCGGTCAGAATACCGGTGAGATGAGTCGTACGGATTTGACCACGAGTGAGCGAGCCAAAGCACGCGTTCTGTAGACCGCACGCAAAGCAGAGAAGCGACATCAATACGAAGTCGCGGGTGAAAAGCAGCGGCTCGCCGAAATCACCAAACCAGCCGTTAGTGCCGCCGAAGGTAACC
>JBGSST010000267.1:0-10473 GCA_041736915.1 Bdellovibrionota bacterium | reverse complement strand
CAGGCCAAGGTGACGGAAGCCGTCTCGAAGCGCAAAGACGCCGAGCTGGAACTCGAGCGTACGCGCCGGGCGGCCCGGCAAGAAGTTCGCACTCTGCACCGGAAGCTCGCGGCCCGGCTCGCTCAGCTGAAAAGCTTGGAGCGGGCGGCGTCCCTCTCAAAACGTAACGCCACGCTTTTGCAGCGGGACTATCGCCGGGGCCTCGCCCGCAGCATCGACGTGCAACTAGCGCTCACCGAATCGCGCGTAGCCCAACGTGGGTACGATACCGCCCACTTTACGAGCCAGCTCGAGCTTATCCAGCTAAAGATTGCCACCGCCCAAGGCCCGGCCGCCCCCGAAGCGCCGGAGAATAAAGAAGGTAAGAAATGATCCTCTCCGATATTTCCATCCGCCGTCCCGTATTCGCCTGGATGTTGATGAGCGCGCTCATCATCTTCGGGGCCATCTGCTTCAACCGCCTGGGCGTCAGCCAGCTGCCCGACGTGGACTTCCCGATGATTTCGCTCTCGGCGCGCTTCGACGGTGCGGCCCCGGAAGTGATGGAGGCCGAGGTAGTCGACCCGCTCGAAGACGCCCTCATCGGTATCCAAGGAGTAAAGAACGTCATCTCGACGGTACGTAGCGGCTCGGCCGACATGATGGTGGAGTTCACGCTCGGCCGCAGCGTGGACGTGGCCTTCCAGGACATTCAGGCGAAGATCGCGGCGACGCTACCGCTGCTCCCGCAGGCGTTAAAACCCATCGCGGTCATGAAAATCAACTTCGAAGACTTTCCGAACCAGTGGCTCGCCGTCTCGAGCACGAAGATGTCCACGCAAGAGCTGATGCTGTACGTAAAGGACGACGTGCGGGACCGCATGGCGACCATCCCCGGCGTGGGTAACGTGTGGATGCCCGGATACCTCGAGCCGAATCTGCGCGTGTGGATCGACAACGATAAGCTCAAGCAATACGCGCTAACCGCGCCGGACGTGGTAAACGCGATCCGCACCGAGCATACCGAGCCGCCGTCCGGCCGCACCGAGTTCGCCCAACGCGAGTACTCGATGCGCACGATGGGCGAAGAGAAAACGATCGCCGGCTTTTCGAATCTGCTCATCAATGCCCGTGGCGGAATGCCTAACTACAATCCGATCCCGCTCAAGTCGGTGGCTACCGTGGAAGAAGGGGTGGCCGACGCCATGCAGTTCGCCCGCAGTAACGGCGAACCCGCGGTGGGCTTGGGCATCGTCAAACAACGCGGCGCCAACGCCGTGGAAGTGGGCGATCTAGTTAAGAAGCGGATCGTGGACGTTCGTAAAGAGCTGCCCGAAGGCACCAACTTTACGGTCAACTACGACGGCACGCGTTTCGTGGAAGAGGCAATCGACGAATTGATCTTCACGCTGATTCTCGCCGCCATTCTTACCTCCGTGGTGTGCTGGCTGTTCTTGGGCTCGTGGGGCTCGACGCTGAACGTATTACTGGCCATTCCCACTTCGATTCTCGGCACGTTCATCATCCTTTATTACTCCGGGTTCACGCTGAACACCTTCACCCTGCTCGGCTTGAGCTTGGCCATCGGCGTGGTCGTCGACGACGCGATCATGGTGCTGGAGAACATCATCCGCCATCGGGAGATGGGGAAAGACCGCGTGACCGCCGCGCGCGACGGCGCCCGCGAGATCACTTTCGCCGCCACGGCCACCTCCATTTCGCTAGTCGCGATCTTTTTGCCCATCGCCTTCATGGAAGGGTTCATGGGCATGTTTCTGAAAGAGTTCGGCGTCACGATGAGCGCCGCCGTAATGCTGTCACTCGTCGAAGCGCTTACGCTGACACCCATGCGCGCGGCCTACTTCAAAGATGCCGACAAAACCCACCAGGGTCGGATCGGCCGCGCCTTCGAAGCGTTGTTCGATCGAGTCCGTAACGCTTACACGCGGACGCTGCCGATCGCCCTCAATCACCGGTGGAAGTTCCTGGGCGCGGCGTTTGTTTTCTTCTTATTGAGCTTCGGCTCGGCCGCCTTGCTCAAGGGTGAGTTTCAGCCGGCGCAGGACATGAGCACGCTTACCATCTTGATGAACAACCCGCCCGGCTCGGGAGTGTCGTTTACGGATGAGCGAGTGAAAAAGGTGGAGCAGTTTCTGATGGCGCGGCCCGAAGTCAGCGCCACCTTCGTAGCGGCCGGCGGTTTCACCGGTGGCGAGCCGCACGCGGCGATGATTTTCGTCGAGATGAAACGTAAAGGAAAACGCGGTCTCGATCCGGAAAAGAAGAAAGAGCTTAGCCAGGCGGAGTTCATGGAGGTCACGCGCCAGTTCCTCACCAAGACCGTGCCCGAGTCCAAACCGCTCGTGCAGGACCCCTCGCAACAGGGCTTCGGCGGCGGCGGTAGCAAAGGCTTTCCCGCGGAGTTTCTCATTCAGGGGCCCGACTGGGCGAAGCTCGGTGAGTACTCGAAGCAGATCGTGGAAGAGATCAAAAAGGCCGGCATCATGGCCGACATCGACTCCGACCTGCTTTACGGCGCGCCCGAAGTGCACATCACGCCGGATCGCCGTCAGGCCTCGCTCCACGGCGTGGATGTGGCGTCGATTGGTTTAGTGATCAACACGCTCATCGGCGGCACGGTGGCGGGGACCTTTCCCAATCGCGGCCACCGCTTCGACATCCGCGTGAAGCTCAAGGATGAAAATCGGGCGCCCGGCGACCGTATCAAAGACTTTACGGTGCGTAACAACCGAGGCCAGCTCGTGCCACTGGCCTCGCTCGTCAAAATCGAAGAGGCCACGGTGGCCTCCACGATCACCCGTAAGAACCGCCGACGCTCGATCATGGTTTACGGCAACTTGGGAAAAGGCTTGAGTCAGCAAGACGTTTTGACCCAGGCCGAAGCCATCGTGAAGAAGATCATGCCCCCCGAGTACAGCTTTCAGCTTGCGGGGTCCGCCGAAGACTTCAAGCAGGCGGGGTTAAGCTTCGTGTTCGCCCTGGTGCTGGGCTTCGTCATCGCCTACATGATTTTGGCGACGCAGTTCAATAGCTTCCTCCACCCCATCACGGTGTTCATGGCGATGCCGTTTAGCTTTTCCGGGGCGTTCCTGGGGCTGCTCATCGCCGGCCAGTCGCTGAACATGTTCAGCATGATTGGTCTGCTGCTCTTGATGGGCATCGTGAAGAAGAACTCGATTCTGCTGGTGGACTTCACTAACCAGCGGCGGGAAGAGGGCAAAAACGTACGCGAGGCTTTACTCGAAGCCTGCCCCACGCGTTTGCGTCCCATCGTGATGACGACGGTGTCGACGATTGCGGGGGCCCTGCCCGCGGCGCTCACCTTTGGCCCCGGTGCGGAGGTTCGCGCGCCGATGGCGGTCGCGGTTATCGGTGGATCCATCGTGTCGACCGGGCTTACGCTTTACGTGGTGCCGTGCGTGTATAGCTTGTTCAGCCGCTGGGATCGTCAGACCCGCGAGGCCAATAAGCCCAGGCGTCACGAGATGCCCGAAGGCGTCGTGCCGGCGTGAATCCCTTTTCACACTTAGGCCCCGTTCGGTCTACCTGGCCGCCGTTGGCGGAGAATACGATCCCGTGGTCGGGGCTCACGACCTCGCTCGAGCAGGAGCATCACTACCGCCCGGACGTGGAGGGGAAGATCCCAGACGCCCTACGCGGTACGCTTTACCGTAACGGACCGGGGCTTTTCGATCGCGGCGGCGACCGTAAGCGCATGGTGCTCGATGGCGACGGCGTCGTGACGTCATTTCGTTTCGACGATGCCGGAGTGGACTTTCGCGCGCGTTTCGTCCGCACGCCCAAGTTCGTGGCGGAGGAAGCCGCGGGGGAGTTTTTGTTTCCCACGTGGTCGACGCTAGCCCCCGAATGGCGAGACAACCTTGGCGCCACTCTGCCCAGCCAGGCCGGCATCACGGTGGCCCACTGGGCCGGACGCCTATTCGCCTTCGACGAAGTGCAAAAAGCCTTCGCGCTCGACCCGGACACCCTCGATAGTCTCGGAGAGACGGACCTCGTGCCCGGCGAGCCCAAGCTGCGGTTTCAGGCGCATTGGAAATGGGCGAAGCAGTCGCGCGAGTGGGTGGCGCTGAACGTGGAGTACGGGCGGCTGATGATTGTGGAGCCCGTCGTGTTCGATGAGAGCGGGCAGATCACGTCACGCACGGCGGTCACGCTGCCGCGTTCCGTGTACATGCACGACTGGTTCGTGACGGAGAAGTACTTCGTTTTTCTGCTGCACCCGGCGTTCATCGGACTGGGTACTTACCTAAAGCTTTTGGCGGGGGCCGGAACGTTCGCCGAAGGGGTGAAGTGGCGGCCCAAAGAAGGAAACCTCATTGCATTGGTCCCGCGGGCCGGCGGCCCTACCATCTTTTTTGAAACGGAAGCCATGTGGATGTGGCACTCCGCCAACGCGTACGATGTGGGTGACGAAGTCGTTCTCGACTTTATCGGCTCATCGACGGGCGGGGGCCTTGGCTCGGCCGACTCGGAGTTTTTCCAGGTGATGAGTGGCGATGTCCCCGTACCTCCGCCAACCTCATTTTTGTACCGTTACCGTCTCGGCGTTAAAGACCGCACGTGCCGCCGTGAAACTCTCGCCGATGGCCTGAACTACGAGATGCCATTTCTGACGCCACAGGAGCGAGGCGTGCCTCACCAAACTCTGTTCCTGGCCCGCGCGGATCGAGATCAGCTCTTCTGGTCGTCGCTCGTCCGCCACGAGGTGGAAACAGGGAAGCAAACGAGCTTTCACTTCGGCCCCGCCACGTTTTGCTGCGAACCGGTGTACCTACCGGCCGCAGACGGCACGGGCTACCTCGCCACGGTAGTTTACGAGCACGCCTCCCGCAGAAGCAGCCTAGCGATCCTACGCGCCGACGCGCTAGCCGACGGCCCCATCGCCCGCGCCCGCCTGCACCACAGCCTCCCGCTTAGCTTCCACGGCTGCTACGCCCCGGCGTAAAGTGAACGAACCGGTGGTGCGCCGAGCAAAGCGTGACGAGATTGTCGGCAGTATTCGCCCCGCCGCGTGCCTTAGGTACGATGTGGTGCAGATGCACCCAGTTCTTCTCTGAGCACTGCCGGCCATGGGGCGTTGTGGCCTGACACTGCCCCCGGTCGCGCCGGTTCACGGCGTGAAGGACGTGCACGGGAATGCCCAACGTTGGACGAGCCACTGACCTACCTAAGGTAGGTCGTTTTGCTTTTCTGATTTCCGCACGCTGGGCCTTTTGCACCGGATCTTTACGCTTCAAGAATTCATCGACCAAACGCTCCAGCGTCTGCTCAAGAGACACCTCCGGCCCCAGTATCTCGCGCACGCGAGCGAGCTTTCGTTCTACCTCGACCGACATCCCCACTTTCAACTCACTACGATCCACAGCAACAATCCGCACGCGATCTTTCGTCACCGCCAACGGATTCACCCTACGCACTTCCCGCTCGAGTTCCTTCTGCGGAAGCGCCGCCGCCTTGGCAATCCAATCACGGGCGGTCTCTTTAGTGATGACGGGAACCACCCGCCGCGCTTGCGACAAGCTAAGCACGCCTTGCTCGATGGCTGACTTTAACTCCGGCACTTCTTCCGACTTACGCGCTACTTTAGAAAAGTAACTGGACTGCGCCTCACTCAACCCAAGCCCCTGCACGCAATAGGTAAACAGATGTGGATACCCCAACTCAAAAAAACCATTCTTCTGCCTGACTCTAACGAGCACATCGAGCAAAGCACTCTCCGACTCTTTAAACGTTTTCGCCAACCCCAATGCCATTTCATGAAGTGACTGAATATTCATAAAACTTTTCTAACACGATGTTTTTCGACGCCGCAGAAGCAAAAGAAACGGCGCAGCCGAACGCACGCGAAACACGACAAAAAACCGGTCAATCAAAAAACCAACCACGCTCCCCAAAAAACCCAAGCCACCGACCTAAGGAAGGTCACCCTGCAGCCCCGCAGGTACCCTAACCGCGCACTCCGCGATAGATCGGACCCGCGAACCTAAGTTGAAGACGGATGGGGATCTCCGCCCCCATCGAAGCCACGCATTGGAAACAACGCACACCCGCGCCAAAACCGACTCCCCCCCCTTTACCAACAAAGCGGATGAGTCAGTCCTAAGAACCCCCTGCAACGCCAACACCAGCTCCGCCGCCTTCTTCCCCGTCCACGCCGGTTGGCTCGGATGGGCTCCACGTAGCGGCCCCACCGGCCACCGAAGGGGGTTGTCTAGTTCCAGTAGCAAGAGCGAAGCCCACCCCAGGAAAACCCCAACCCCGGCGCAAGGGCTATCCGGCATCGGATTGGATCAAGTAAGGCCGCACCTTTTTCCAGCGCCTTACTTACTTCTTTTTTACCCGCTCTTTGAAGATCGCCAGCTTATCCGCCATGCCCTCTTTTTTGGCCCACGCTTCTAGTTTGGCTAACGAAATTTTCTGGCGCTGGGCCACCATCACGGCTTGGTCGAGGGACTGTAAGTCGCCCCAGTGAAAGTAGGCGGCCAATCGGTCCATCACGCATTGGGTGGGAGTGAGCAGCCGGATGTTTCCTTCTTTGGTTTTCTTTTCCGCGACGTCGTCACTCTTGATTAGCTCGTCGCCAATGGCGAGCGGTCCGGGAGGAAACTCCACGAAGTACGTCGTCTCGCCGTGCAGAAAACAGCGCCCCTTCCGTGTGAAGCCAAGCCCCTCCATCACGACGGAAATCCGGTCGAGCCCCGCGCCCGAAATGAAGTCCAGATCTCCGGACTCGTATTCGTTCTTGGAATAGATCGAAACCACCGCGCCGCCACTCAACACGGCATTCACGCCAGCGTCGATCAGAGCTTGTGATACATGGCCCGCCAGCTCCTCTAAAGTGGTGCGCTTAGTTATTCCGCCCATAGCGGCTTCCCCGCCCGGCGCGGGCGCTGGCGTTTCCGAAAGTACTTCTTCGTCTCTTCCTCGGGCAAGGCTTCCAACGCCTTCTTCAAAAGCGCGGTCAGCTCTTTGTAGAAATAGTACCGAGGGTTTAGCTCGTAGACCCTCGTCTTCCCCACCAACCGGCTCACCAATATCCCGGCATTCTCCCCTTTGATGAGCTGCTTTTGGACCATGCTGAGCGAGGTTTCAAAGGTTAGCGCAATTTCCCGGGCGTAACCCTGGCCGTAGTTGGTCAGGTACAGAAGCACCCGTTCGGCCGTCTTGCTGCCAAAAAGCGATTCGAGCATAGCTCATTATCCCGGTTATCGACGTACGATGCAACACCGAAGTAGGTCATATGACCTATTAAGTAGGTTACATAACCTATCGGATGGAAGGGGCCCTGGCTTTAGGTCGAACGCCACGCCGGACGCAAATGACTGGTTCCTTTTCCACTACTGTTCGACCGGGCCGCCGAGTTACTCTTGTCACCATGACCGCACTGGGGGGAAGGCTTTTGCTGGCGCTGACTTTGACGTCTTCGCTGGTTTTCGCCGAGCCCAAGAAGGCTTCCGTGCTTGAGCGGTACGGCACCTCGTGTCTTCCGTTCGTAACTCAGCTAGCCCGCCTTCCGCGAAATTTTTGGACGCCCGAAAAGGTGATTGCCGGAATTCAGGCTCTCTATCCCCACCGCGACAAAGTGTGCCTGCTGAACAAAGTGCTGGTCGACGATCGCTCGGAGCGTACGGCCGAGCTTCTCTCCGCCGTGTTCGGCCAACCCGTGACGGGTTCGCAGCTCGTGATCGCCGCGCGCAGCTTTTTTCCCACTTGGCCCGAGGCCGTCGAGGCCGCCGGGAAAAAGTATGAAGAGCTAGAGGTACTTTACGGCGTGCGCGTTTGGACCCGCGCGAGAATCTTGAGTGCCATTCGCCTTCTGCGTGGACTGCAGATCGATATCGGCACCACGGCCATGGGGCACGATCGAAGGCCGACCGTCGAAACTATTTTGACCAACGCGTTTGGTTTCCGTCATCCCGACGGCAAGATCGATCCGATTGGAGGCCAAGCACTTTACGGCGCCGCCCAAAAAGAGTTCGGTGACTGGCCCAAAGCGTTGAAGGCGGCGGGTTACAATCCAAACCGGTGGAATCGCCGCGGCGCCTGGAGCGAGGCTTCGGTGCTAGCCGCCATCCGGCAGCTGCATCGTGATGGCGTGCCTCTCAATATCTGGTCGGTGATGCGCGACACCTCTCCCGAAACTCTCGCCACCATTCGCCAGTACGCCAAGTTTTCCACGAGTGGAAACGGTTTGACCCAAGCCGCAGTACGGCGCTTTGGCTCCTGGGACCATGCGCTGCTAGCGGCCGGGTTAACCCCCGCCGACATCCGAAAGTACCGAGCCAGTACGTTACCCGATGGGCCGCAGGGCCAGCTCGAGTTTTGGACTCGTCCCTCGTCCTCTAAAAACGACGCCGGCCGGGGTGGTGGCAAACTGTACGGTAAGATCGAAGCGGACCCGGCGGACATCGCCGAGACGAATGAGCTGCGCGAAATTGTGCTTAAGCTCAGCGAAGGTCAAAACCCGCAAGACCGGCAGTTCACCTTGAACGTGGTGGAGATTATTCTGTCCTCGGACAACCTGTCGAACCCGCGATCGATTGCAAGCCAGCTAAAGAAGGATTTTGGCGAGAATCGGTCCGTGGAAGAGGTGCGGTCGGTGCTAGCCCGGCTACGGGAAGTATTCCCCACGGAACGCTGATTGCTCGTCGTGAAAGCCACCCGGTAGTCTCGACGACATCCGTTCGCGCCCTTCCTAACTTTTCCCATTTGCGGCTGGCCCTAACTGCCGAAACCTGCCACGCTCGGCGTATGATTGAAGACATCGATGTCTCGACCGCCCCCCGCCCCGTCATCGTCGCCCGGGAGGTCGCGGCCCACTTGGCCGCCGCCCTGCTTTTTCCTTTCGGCGTCACCCACACGCGTCGCCGCACCGGCCGGCAGCGGGATCAACGCACCACCGTGCTGATTCACGGCTACCTCGGTAACCGCTCGTCTTTGATGCCACTGGCGGCCTACCTCAAGCTGCGGGGTGCGCAGAAAGTTTTGACCTTCAACTACAAGTGGAACACGGGGCCTCAGCAGGCGGCACGCGAGCTCAAACTTTTTCTGAAAGCTCACGTTCGCGGTGGGCGAATCGATCTGTAGGGCCACAGCCTGGGCGGAATCATTGCGCGATTCTATCTGCAGGAGCTAGGCGGAGCCCGCCGGGTAGACCGTTGCATCACGCTGGGCACTCCCCACGACGGAACGTATAACGCGTACTGGGTGGCTTCCAAAGTCGGCGATGCGCTACGGCCTAACTCCGTTCTGCTCCGCCGCCTTCGCACCACGCGGCCCAAGGCGAAGCCCGTGCAGTACACCGCCTTCGTCGGCGGAAGCGACAACGTGGTGATTCCACGCATCTTCGCCTCGAACGGCGATGACGTCATCTTACTGCCCAACGTGGGGCACCTGGGCATCTTGTTCAGCCCGCTGATGTTCCGCGCGGTGGCCGACAGGCTCGTGGCGCCGCTGAATGTCGCGCCACTTAAGCTAAAGGCCGGCTGAGCCTTTTCCTTGATTACCGGGATGCCTTAGCTCGGTTATCCTTGACCCAACCATGTCCAGCTCGCCGAATGTTCCCGTGCTCATCGTTGGCGCCGGCCCCACCGGGCTCGTACTTGCCCTAACCCTCGCCAAACGCGGGGTTCGCTTTCGTTTAATCGACAAGGCAACGGAGGCCGGAACCAGCTCGCGTGCGTTGGTAATCCATGCGCGCACGCTGGAGTTTTACGAACAGCTCGGCATCGCCGAACCGCTCATCGAAGACGCGGTGAAATTTTCTGGAGCCCACCTTTGGGTGAAAGGTCGCGAGCGGGCCCGGTTGATCCTGGGAGATCTCGGCAAAGGCATTAGCCCCTTTCCTTTCTTGACCGTCTATCCACAAGATCGCCACGAAGCTTTTCTGGTCGGACGGTTGGCCGAGCTCGGCCTGGCCGCGGAACGAGGCGTGACCCTCGAAGGGCTTACGCAAGATGCCGACGGTACTACGGTGCAGCTTCGCCACGCCGATGGGCGCGTTGAAACGGGCACGGCCCGTTACGTTGCGGGCTGCGACGGCGCGAGATCGAAAGTGCGCGAGATCTTGGGCACCGGTTTCGAGGGCGGTACCTACCCCACCGTATTTTACGTCGCCGACGTAGAGGGCAACGGCCCCGTGCTCGACGGCGAGCTGCACTTGGCTTTAGACGAGGCTGATTTCGTGGCCATTTTTCCCATGGCCGGGGCGGGCCGCGGACGCCTCGTGGGGCAGATCAATGGGGCGACGGACGAGCAGATCCGAAAGTTGAAGTGGGAAGACGTAAGCAAGAATGTTTTGCGTCGTCTCAACTTCGACGTCCTGAAAGTGTTTTGGTTTTCGACGTACCACATACACCACCGCGTGGCCTCGCACTTCCGTCAGGGTCGAGCCTTCCTGCTCGGCGACGCCGGCCACATTCACTCGCCGGTGGGTGGGCAGGGGATGAACAC
>JBGSST010000255.1:0-14033 GCA_041736915.1 Bdellovibrionota bacterium | reverse complement strand
GCGCGAGAGAAAGAGCGAGTGTCGTTACCGACAAACGATAGGCGCGCGCCTTTGCCAGGATGTGAGAGAATACAGTCATAGTCCTTTCACCAACTCGCAGGGGGACTAAACCCCACGGGATGGCTTCAACTTTCTTTTCGGGATAAAATCTAAGTAGCTAAAATATTTTTTCTATTCATGAGAACCCCTACAAAATCAGGCGTTACGGCGATCTTTGTATGTGTCGCGTTGGCGGGCTGCGGCGGCGGCCGTACGATCACCTTCTCTTCGCAAGAGCCGGGCAGCGTCATTACGGTCGTTCCCATGGAGAACCCGGAAGGCAGCAGCCCTCCGAGTCCCAACCCATTTACGACGAGTAGCGACAAAATGGCGGGCAAGGCGATTCGGATCAGCGCGGTAGGGAAATCTTCGCAGTACTGGTTCCCGCCGGACGACTCGGCGCGCAAGATTGATGTGAAGATTCGGCAGCTCACGGCTTGCTCGACCCAAGAGAAAAATAACAACCGTCCCGTTCGCCTTATAATGAAGGCCTACCAGGCGCTTTCGGCCAAGGATTTACGGATGGCCAAGGAGCTGGCGTCGAAGGCGGCCGAGTTAGACCCCGCCTTGGCGGCCCCTTTCATCATTACCGGGCTTTCTTTTTATCAAGAGGGTAGGCGGGATCAGGCCCGCGTCGCTTTCAATAAAGCGCGATCTCTCGATCCCGAAGATATCGAGATCTCCGAGCTGCTGCGGCTCGTACAATAGCGTTCCCCGAGAACTTCAAAGTGAATCACACCAAACTCATTCTGGGGGCGCTAGCCTTATTCGCAGCGGTAAACGCCCAAGCTGCGCCTAGCTCCGAGCGCGTACCCCTCGACTTTTCCATCCGCCTGGGCATGACCTCGGGCACTCTCACCCGCCAAGCATCCGCCAGCGAGGACACTCCATTAGAAGAACTCGTGGTGAATGACTATGCCGGAAACCCGATCTCATTAGGGATAAACTACGATGCGGGCCCCGACCTGACATTAGGGGCCGAGCTGTGGCTGGTGGCGGTGGGCTCGTCGCTTTTGGCCGAGAAGGGGCTCTTCTTCACGATGGCCTACCATCTAATGGGAGGCTCTCGGTACATCGCCGAAGATATGGGATTTGCCCGTATCGTGCGGCGCAATCCATTCAATTTATCTTTCGTAAGCCGGGTAGGCTACAACCTCATCGAGTATGCGAACGTGGATAATTCGAAGAATGTGACCGGCGCGATGTTCGAAGTGATGATGGGTATACAATTTAGACAGGACATCGGAGAGAACTCCGCGATTGCGTTAGAGTATCTGATGACGATGATGTCTTTACCCGCCAATAACCCGCTAGTGACTTCGAAACGTACAGCAATTTTGCTTTCTTACCGTTTTTTCCTTTAGGCCTCGCTACGTTAGCCGGCCCCTCTCCCCCAAAAAGCTCCCCCTTTGCTACACTCTAACTGATGCGGCAGGTCGGTTTTTTTTGTCTTTATTTCTTCATAGTTGCTTCATCAGTTTCCGTACCGGCTAAGCCGATAATTATTCCGAACTAAGCTGAGAGCATTGCGCCTCAGTGGCTGAACGTAAGTGCGAGGAATATGAGTTTATCGATCAAAAAAATGTACTCGGGTGCTGCCCGGTCGCGCGCCTACTTCGTGCTGGCCCTATTTCTTACGTCCACCGTAAGCTTTCTGATTACGTCCTGTTCGAAGCTGTCGAGCTTCGGCGTGTCCGCGGGCGTGGCCTTCAGTGGCGAACCCACCTGTATTCGCGAAGATGACTCTTCACAGGTCGACGTTACCGTCGATGTTTATAACTGCGCGTGGCTACCGCCCCCCAAAACCAATACGACCAACGCCACTTACAACATTCACGTGGCCGCTAATACGGATGTGCTGTGGGAAACCATCACCGCGCAAACGGCTACCACGAGCTATACGGTAAAGGTTCCGACCGGCTCTACGCGATTCTTTGCGATTAGCTACGTTAAGGCAAACAAAACGACGCCGAACTATAGCTACGTCATCCTCGGTCAGGAGGGCGTCGGTAAGGCCCCCCAGTTTTCGGGAATCAAAGACCTCGTGGCCAACTCGCGCGATGCGGTGACCGCGCGCTGGGCCGCCTGCAAAAGCAGCGAAGGCTTGGACACGACCTGTGCCTACTCGCTCTACCGCGTGGTCGGTAGCGACACGCGCACGATGGTGAAGGTTGGCGAGACCGTGGACCTTTCGATCATCTATACCGACCCCAACCCCGGGGCCGCGGGCGTTAGCTTCTTAGTGCGCGCGCGCGACATCGTTTCCAATTCCGCCAACGACGCCAACAGGGTGATGTTGTCGGACCCGTACAAAGTTGGCTCGGGTTACCCGAGGTTCGAAGGTCTGAAGACGTCGCAGGTGCTGTCCGGCTTGGCGGGGCTTTCGGAAGGTAAGCTTACGTGGAACCTTCCGGTGGATACCGATTCCATTTCTGGCTATCAGGTGTTCTACGCCTCAACTCGTGGGCTTCCGACCGGCGAAGCTCTGCAGATGAACAATCCGGCAACCTGGACTTACACGCAGCTGACGAACGTGAACCTGCGTACTCCCGTGGGTTCCAACATCTTTAACGCCGGCGCCAACGGCTGGCTCGTCCACAAAAGCCTCTCCGAAGTCGACGTCGTAGGGTTACAGCCGGACACTACCTACTACTTCACGGTGCGCGCGGTAAGCACATCGGGTGCGTTGGCCGAGCTAAACCGTTTGGATAGGTCCTTTACCACCAAGAAGAGCATCATCACCGAAGGCTTCGGGGGCATCACGGAGCTCGTGCAGAACACGAACGGCACGTCCGACTCTTTCAGCACTTTGATTGCGCGATGGGCTCTCCCCAGCACGAACGCCCAAGGCGTGTACGACTCATATCTTTTGACCTACCAGCAGGTGACCAACTGCTCGGATCCTTTTACCCTGGGCGCTTCCACTTTGTTGATTTCGGACTCTTCGGCTACCACTTTGACGATTACCGGTCTCACTAACGGAGCGAAGTACCGGGTTAAGGTTCAGGCTCGACTTTTCAACGATGCCGTTCTTTCGCCCACCAACGAGGCGAAGTGCGAAACGGTGGGTGCACCGCCCCCGATTTTCACCGGAATCATCAACTCGATGCCAACTTTGCAGCCGCCCCTCACCAACGGCTTCACGCAGATGGACACGAGCTTTACGCCGGCCTCGGGGCACAACGAGTACCGTGTGTACGTAACGGCCCTGCCGGAGAATCCGCCGGAGTTGAACTGTGCTTCGCACGATAACCCGGATCGTTCTGCGCCCGATCGCTACAAAACATATTCGGCCTCTCTATCCAGCCCAATTACGGTTACCGGATTGGTGCCTTTATGTAAGTACCGGTTCCGCATGACGGCGGCTTTTTTCTGTACGACCCCGCAGTGTCCGTCGGATGTGAACCAAGAAACTGGCAACACGGACCCAAATTCCGGAATTTTGCGCCAGACGTTGCCGGTGGCCCCGGACGGAAATGCCCTCGAAGCGCTGGCTTTCAGCGAAACCTCGGGCGGAGTGAAGTACTCCGTGCCGACGTTGCCGGGCGCCATTTACAATCAGTTTGTCGTCTACAAATCCGAAGGCAGCACGCTTCCCGAAGCCATGGATGCCTTGATCCACCCGACCACCGGCCGCATGATCACCAAAGTGGATGTGCAAGGCCCGCTCGGCTACGACGATATTATCACGGTCAATCTCGGGGAAACGTTCCCGCAAAGTTATCGCACTTATAACCACCCCAGCGCCCTGAATACGTTCAAGCATCATTGCTGGGGCGTGCAACCCCGCTTTAAAGATCCGGACTATCCGACCATCTGGGCCGCTAACCCAACGGTGAAGTGTAAGTTCTTCGAAGTTAAGGCCATGGCGTCGTTTGCCGGCGCCATCAGCGCCCGTCGCACTCCTAGCGAGCTTGGATTCTCGCAGGTCCAGATCACTTATCAGCGCCCACACAAAGGGCAGGTGGGCTGGGAGAACCATACTTTCGCCGAAGCGAGCTGCTCGACCGACAACACCTCATTCCCGTCGTGTGCCGGATACGATTCCGAAGACGCCAGCCCTACCGGTTGTCCGGCGGTGATCCGCGCCCAGATAGTGCGAAGCTACCAAGTGCCGGCCGAAGACGGAGTGGTTCAGATCCAAACATTGACTCTGAACAACGTGCCCTGCATTGACGACCCGTACGATGCTCCGGATGCCGGCTGTATTCCGGTCAACAATATTCCCGAAAACAAAGTGCTCCATTGCCGCGTAATCTCCGTAAACTCACGGGGTAACGTGAATGTGTTCAACGCCGGAAATGGCGAAGGGCTGGAGCCGGTGATCCGGTCAACCGTGGCGCAGCCCCAGACCCCCGGTGGTGCGGGCATGACCGAAGTGATCAATGCGGGTAGCACCGCGATTCGCGTCAAAATGAATTTGCCCAAACGCCTGAAGGACAGCGTGGGTGGTGGGCTTTTCTCGCACGTGGTGATGGCCATCAATCGTCGTTCTACTCCCCCCCCTTCGGAGCTAGAAGCGGCCGCACTCTTTAACAATTTAACGACGGCCCCCACGCCGGGCTCCCGCATTTCCGTATTGAACCGAAACGTTCTTTCTATTCTCGATTCATCGCTGACGGCGACGAACCTATTCACGCGGAGCGAGTACGATATTTCCGACGGACTCGAATTCAACTTCGCGGGCGCGCCCGCACCGGATACGAACGACGTGGCGATTCTGCGTTTTCGATTCGCCCAGGGTAATAACAACTACGGATTATTGAGTCCCACCCAGAACAACACCTTAAACTTCCTAGTGGGCGGCTTGGTGTCGAATCGCCCGGTATGCGTTCTGGCCAAGGCCGTTTACATGGATGATTGCTTTCCCGCGGGCGGCAGCCCGAACTTTGGCGGGTTGCCGCCGAGCAGCTGCACGGCCACGAACAACCCCAACTCCCACTTTCTGGAAAACAACTCGATCAACGTGGCCTCGTGCGCCACCCCCGTGGCGATCGCGCCGTTCTTCCCCACGGACAAAGACCTTACTGACCAAAATGACGCCGAAGCTTCCGGTGTGGTGCTGGTAAACGGGTACCTTCCCAAACCCGAGACGACGGTGGTCGGTTCGATCACCCAGGCGTTCGACAATCTACGCGTCGACATTCCCGCCGTGACCTCGTCCATCTCGAGCGACGAGTGCAACGGTGTCGAAATCGGAATCTTCGATGCTCCGCAAACGAAGCTCGTGGGCGAGTCGGACGCTGCGTTCGCCAATCGTATTTTCGCGCCGCCGGTAATCCCGGAGGGTCAGCCTAATGAGGGGCAGCCGAATATCGTTCCTGGCCGCGTCGAGTATCGCTACGAAACGTGTACGGCTAACGCTCGCACGTTCCTCTTCCCAATCCACCCGGTGGACTCGGACGGTAACGGCCAATCGTTGCAGCGGTACGGTAGGTACTGGGTACGCGCCCGCGCTTACAAAACCGCGGATCCCACGCTTTCGCGCGGCGCTTTGCTGGAAAGCTTAGGCAGTGAGAGTAACGAAGGCCGCTTGATGCCCAGCATGCCGGGCAATACGGAACTCGTGTCCGTAACGCTGAACGATCCTAACCGAACCCCCGCGTGCGCAGAGGCCCCCCCTAGCGGGAAGTCCAACTGCTACGAACCGCCGCCGATCATTCCGGCACGGGCGCTTGGCGATAAGTTCACCGCGCGCATCACCATTATCGCGCCAGAGGAGCTCGATGGGCCTTATGCCAAGTATCTGAACAAAATTTACGTATGGCGGTCCTATTCGGCGGGCGGGGCCACCACTGCACGCACGGCCGTCAACAACGCCTCGCAGACAGTAGCGGACCGGTCGGCCCCCGTTGGTGCGCCGGCCCTGATCATCGACCGCGAGAATCCGCCCCCGGGTTATATCGAAGAGGTCGTGCAGACGGATAACGGGCCGCGCACGCAGATTTCGTTTTATGAAACGGGTATTCAGGCGGAAGTGAATGCGAATGGTTATACCTGTTACGTGGCCAAGCCGGTTTACGCCGACGGAAGTGGCCGGTTCCTCATGGGTAACGCCACATCCGCGGAATCGCCGTCATTCGGTTCCCGTTGTGTGAACCCGACGTACAATGCGCCGCTAGCCTTTGGTGCCCAGGGCACGGTGACTACTCCGGCGAGCTGCGGCGCGGGCGTGGGTAACGCGGACGGCACGACCCTAATCGATTTCGCGGTGAACGGTAGTGACCTTGGCTCGGCCAGCGTCGACCAGTACTACATCTACTACAGTCCCAATCCTCCGCCCGGGTTCCCCTCTACGATGACCCAGGGCGGGATCGATGCCACCTTCCGCGTGAGCGAGACCCCTTGGGCGGTAATCAATCGTGGTGCCACCCACTTCGATACGCTACCCGACGATAAATTCGTGCGGTACGGCTGCGCCGGGAAAACGATTTCGAGTGGATACTTTCACGTGCGCCCATTCTATGGTCCGGCGGGCTCCCCCCGAGCTAACACCTCGGTCATCGCCTACAGCATTCCTTCTCAGCTATCGAATTACATATTCGTGCCCAAAGCGAAGACCAAGCTAGCCTACGACTATTACATGATGAGCATGGAGGCTTCCGTATCGAATCCTACCGAGCTGCTCACGTCAGCTGACGTGATAACGACCGACACGCCCTCGACCACGGCGTGTAATATCCGATTCCATAATTTCTCCGAGTCAGGTGGGTGGTCGCCTAGCGTAGAGAACGGATGCGCGAGTTTAGCCGAAACTCAGTCCTTCGCGCGGAGCCGGCCGGGCGTTGCGCCGGCGAAAGCCAAGTTCGGACAAGCCTGGCGGGCGTGCCGGAATGCCTCGGTTAATGACTTCCGCATTCGCTTACCAACCGCGGAGGAGTGGAAGCGGGCAAGCCAGTGGTCGGCGAACGACTATTCCGGCCAGGTTTCGGGAAGCAACTACTATGGTGGCGGTTCGATCTGTCGCTTTGGCGGCGGAGTCCGAAATGCGGGTGGCAATGCCTCCTGTACCAATTCCCTTGGGATGCTAGATGCCGCCGGCAATATGAAAGAGTGGGTGGATGCCCGCTTGATTTCGCAAGACATGGCCGGCTTTCAGCGCGGTGCCATGGGCTTTACGGATGCTCTGCAACAAACGGCGCGCATGGTCGACAATGGTCTCGATCGATTGACCCCGCTTCTGCATTTAGTCGCGCCGGGCACTGCCGGAATGGGCCTGCTGATGGGAAGTGGTACCCATTCATCGTCCACGTACACCCGACAGTACGATCACAATACGGAAACCTGGGTCGATCTGAATCCCGGTATGGAGAACGATATCGATACGGGATTCCGTTGTGTCGCATTCTCGAGGCACATTGCGCCCACGATGCTCGATCTCGAGCTTCCCGAGGAGTCTCGCTATACGCATGATCCGGCCGCGCCGACGAATGGCGATACGCCGGGCAGTAAAAAAGATTGGACCGTTCCCCGCACCCGTTATTTGAGAAGCGTGTCGGATAACTACGGTGACTACCGCACGGAGCGCATCACTTTTCCCGACGGCACTACTCTTTCGGGCGGTACGGTACTTATCAAATGGGCGCCTTGGGAAAAAAGCTGTAACGCAGTCAACTCGTGCCACAACAATTTCAAGTACCACGTGTACCGTTTCCACGACACGCCCAATAAGGATGAGCGGTTTAATCCGCCCTGGCTATTGCCCAGCACTCGGCTGGCCCAGGCCCGTCCTTTGAATCCATTGGCCATCAACTCCAGTGGCGCTCAAGTATGGACCCCCTTGACGGGTACCGGCCTTACGGCGGCTTCCGCCTGCAGTGGCCCCCCGCCGTATAGTTGCTCTTTCCCGGACCCCACGAACCCGGCGGCGGCAATCATGTCGTCCACGGACGCCCGAACCAATTGGATCTACGTAATCGTGGCGGAAGACGATCGTGGCAACTTCGCCGTGCCGATAGTGCAGCGTTTCCGGACGCCGCACCTCACGGGTCATCCGCCTACTAGGTACATTTCGGAGTCGTCTAACATTCGTTTCAGCTCATTCCGGCAAGAAATCCGTTCGCGCCGGGTGGCTTTCGCCACTCTGGATCCGATTCACGTTGATTCCCTTGGCATCAAACAGCACGTCGTTCGCGTTCCTCTCGAACTGTCCGGCGGCGACCATGACTTCTACATATACAAGTACGAGGCGGTGAAGATAGACGGTGCCCATAACGGCACGGAACCTTTCGCGCCAATGTCCCACGCCGCATTCGAGTCGGACGCTTGGGTGCCCACCGCGTCCCAGTGTTACGAGGAGCTATTGCGCACCGGCGTGGTTAGCTCCGCGTGCGGAACCAACTCCCCGAGTCTCATGTTTAGCTCGGAGCCCGGATCGACGTACCTAGGTTTTAACTACGCCTCTTTGGTTAAGGGGTGCCTAAATGCTCGGGTACAGGATGCCGAATCGGGCATTGCGAATTACTACCCGATGCGTCCTACCACGTCTTTCGAATGGATGGCCGGCGCCGATTGGGGTGATTTGAACCTGGACGGTATCATCGATCTTAATCCGAAAGTGCCGTCGGCCGAGGGATTAGACCTTCGTGAATTCGAAAGTAATCAGGCCAATTGCAACGTGACCACCATTACAACGAACAACGAACAGCCGAATTGCACCTCGATGCACGGCATGCGCAACGCGGTCGGTAATCGGGAAGAGATCACGGTGGACCGCATCCTGAACGGACTGGGATTGGACAACGGTATCGACGGACTACTGCACGGTGCGATTGCGGCCAATAAGAATGGTTTCTCAGTGAAATCGGGTAATGGTAACGCACTCAACACTCGCGACTTGTTCCGAACCGTTGCGGCCGATAATGATGTTGGTGCCCTATACACTGGCCCGGACTCGGGAAAAGTGTTTATCGGTATCAATCCCACCGCGGAGATGTTGACGTACGGCGGCCTCGGCAGTCCGAATGCGGAAGCGTACATGGGATACTGGTATCAATCGGCGTACTCGCAGCAGTACTCGGATTTCTATACCACCCGCTGTGTCTACTAATTCAACTCAGCCGGCTTTGCGACGCACGAGTTCCTCACGGGCCTTCGGCTTGATCAGGTAGGGTCGCCGTGTGGTCGCTTCGAAGTAGATTCGTGTCAGAAGCTCGGACAGCAGTCCCAGGCTTAAGAACTGAATCGCCGTAATTCCCAGAAAGATCGAGCCAAAGAACAGCGGGTTTCTGTTTAGTGAGGTGTCGTAAAGGAGCTTCTGGACGATGGCCGTCAAGCTCAGTAGCGACATCCCTCCCAGGCAGCCTACGGCAAACGAGCCGAAGATGTGGATGGGCTTGCCGTTGAAGTTATCGAGAAACCAAATCGTCATTAGGTCCAACATCAACTTCAGGACTCGCTCGAAACCGTATTTCGATCGGCCGCTGACTCGGGGACGGTGATTGACCGGCACCGACACCACTCGGGCGCCGGCATCGACCAGTAGCAAACCGAGGACGCGATGCATTTCTCCGTAAACGGAAAGCTCGGCGAGCATCTCTTTTCGCACGGCCTTTAGACTGCACCCAAAATCCTTGATGTCGGTTTTCCAAATCAGGCGAATCATGGCGTTGGCAATACGGGACGGCAATCGACGGGAGAAGAGTCGATCCTTCCGGTGCTGCCGCCATCCCAAACAGCAGTCATAACCTGAGTCGATCTTTTCCATCAGAGTGGGGATATCCGCCGGGTCGTTCTGCCCATCACCGTCCATGGTGATGATGGTCTCTCCCTGTGCGGCATCAAACCCGGCCCGCAAGGCGGGGGTTTGGCCGTATCGTTTCCTCAGGGTGATCACTTTGAGATCTCGGCCGGCGAGGCGTTGAAGAACATTCGGCGTGTCGTCGGTACTGCCGTCATCAATCGCGATTATCTCGTAGGGGCGTCCGAGTGAGCCAAGCGTGACGCGTAGCTCTTTGATCAGCGAGCCAATGGCCCCCCCTTCATTGTAAACAGGAATAACTACAGAAATATCCAAAGCTTGACGTGTGGAGGCCATAAATATTTTGCGGCTATGGGTTTGTGGAGAAGAGGGTTTCGGAGGGGTAACGATCTAATTTTACCACAAGCACTTGTCTGCCGACCGTCGGTTTTTTCGGTATAATTACCTTAGTCCTCCGCCTCATTCCCCATTCCCCTAAATTCCTAAAATTCGAGGTTTCCTTGGCCGACAATGAAAAACCAATTGCGTTGTTCGTTCCTACCTTTGCCATTGAAGAGTGCTTGAACGAAGTTCGTGAATGTTTGGAAGTTGGGTGGACCGGGCTCGGATTCAAAACCGTGCAGTTCGAAAAAGAATGGTCGGCGTATACCGGTACCGCGCACTCTCACTTCGTCAACTCCGCCACCGCCGGGCTGCAGCTTGCGATCCGCGCCTACAAAGAAGTGAAAGGCTGGGAAAACGGGGACGAGGTCATAACGACGCCGCTAACTTTCGTTTCGACCAACCACGTGATCGTGCAAGAGGGACTGAAGCCCGTATTTGCCGACGTGGATAAAACGCTATGTCTTGATCCTCAGTCGATCGAGAAGCGCATCACGAGCAAAACTCGCGCGGTGATCTTCGTAGGCATGGGCGGGAATGCCGGTCGCTTGGCCGACGTTGCGGAACTTTGTAAGCGAAAGAACTTGTGCTTGATATTGGACGCGGCCCACATGGCGGGAACTCGCTACCGGGGAAAGCCGGTCGGGCAGCAGGTAGAGTGTGCGGTGTACTCATTTCAAGCCGTAAAGAATCTGCCCACTGGCGATTCGGGAATGATTTGCTTCTCCGATCCCGCACTGGATGCACTGGTCCGCAAGCTGAGCTGGCTAGGCATCAACAAAGACACTTATGCTCGTAGCCAGGGCAACGGCTATAAGTGGGACTACCAGGTCGACTACGTCGGGTACAAATTTCACGGCAACGCGATCATGGCGGGAATCGGTATCGCCCAGCTTCGTCATCTTGAAGCGGGAAATACCCGCCGAAGACAGATCGTGGCCCGCTACGAGAACGGATTAAAGCAGGAAGGTGGCTTGAGCTTCATCGAGCACCTTGCCGATTGCGAATCTTCGCGTCACCTTTTCCAGGTCCGGACCGCCCGACGCGACGAACTTATCGATTGCCTCGCCAGCCGAAAAATCAATCCCGGCGTGCACTATCGCGCGAACACCCGCTTTACGATGTACCGGTACGGTTTGGGTACTTGCCCGGAAGCGGAGCGAGCGGATCAAGAGCTGATTAGCCTGCCCCTTCACTTGCGATTGTCGGATGATGACGTCGGACGGGTCATTGAAGAGGTCCGAGCCTTCTACGGGCACAGAAAGCAAAAGGCGGCGTGATCGATGAAGATCCTCATGATCGCTCCTACCCCCTTCATGGCCGACCGGGGCTGCCACACGCAGATCTTGTTGGAGGTAAAGGCGTTACAGGATCAAGGTCACGAAGTGCTGTTGTGCACGTACGGACTTGGTCGTGAAGTGCCGGGAGTGAGCACCGTCCGTTGCTGGAACCCGCCGTGGTACGGCAAATTGTCCGCAGGGCCTTCGTACACAAAAATTCTGCTTCTGCCGGTACTGCTACTGAAGAGTCTGCAAACGATTAAGCGCTTCCGGCCCGACATCGTGCATGCCCACCTGCACGAGGGGGCGGTGATTGCCCGCGTTTGCCAATGGTTCTTCGGTCGCCCGCTCTACGTTTTTGATATGCAGGGGTCCTTGGTCGGCGAGTGCTTGCAGCACGGATTCATTCGCAAAGGCAGTGTTGCATTTCGTGCGCTGAGTTGGCTCGAGAGAAGGATCGCCAACTGGTTTCCCACCGTCACTCAGTCGGAAACCATGCTAAAGGAACTGCGCGAACTGGGAGCCCCGGACCGGCGAATAGAGAACGTAAAGGATGCCGTCGATACGGATCTCTTCTCCCCTAGGCCAATTGACGGTCCATTGGCCAAAAAGCTCGGCGTCGATCCAGCTCGGCCCTGCGTTTTGTACATGGGATTGCTCGAAGAGTATCAGGGCACCGACCTGATGATTCAGGCATTCGCTAAGGTCGTGCGCGAGATTCCCGATACGCAGTTTCTCGTCATTGGCTTTCCCCATATCGAGAAGTACCGAGCCCAGGCGGCCGCCCTGGGGGTGGCCACTTCGATAGTTTTTCTGGGGCGGTTAGAGTACTCCAGTTTGCCTCCTTACCTTTCGCTGGCCCGCATCGCCGTGGCGCCCAAGATTGGCCTCACGGAGGGCGACGGTAAGATCTATAACTACATGGCCATGGGAATGGCGGTGGTGGCATTCGATCGCCCCGTCGCCCGTGAAATCCTGGCCGATACCGGCCGGTTTGCGGCGTTCGGAGATGCCGGCGACTTGGCCAAACAGATCGTAAGTCTCATTCGCCAGCCGGACGAGGCGAAGTCGCTCGGCCACCTGGCCCGTCAGCGCGCCGAGCGTGAGCTGTCGTTCGCCGCCGTGGGAAACCGTTTGCTCAACTTTTACGATAAACAGAAAGGCCAGCGGGCCGCATGACGACCGTTAGTGCTAAACAGAATTCTCCGGGCCCGTCCGAGGCTTCGCGATGGGACGAGCTTTGGAATCACGGAGCCAACCAGAACTTTTCGATTGGCCCAAGTTTTCGCCACAAGCTTCGGATACTACTTAGGCTGGTCGTTAAGTACCGGGTGAGCGGTTCGATCATGGATGCCGCTTGCGGGACGGGCGAGCTTTTGTCGATTTTATCCGAACGTTTCGACGATCTAACGGGAACCGACATCTCAAAGAAGGCCCTGGAGATCACCGCTCAGCGATTGCCCAAAGTTGAAAGCCATTTGCTGGATCTGGAGAAGGCTTCTTTGCCGAAGACCTTCGACGCGGTCTTCTGCACCAACGCGCTCGAAGAGATCAAGGATGATGAGGCCGCGTTGCGCAATCTATCGAGCATGGTCAACCCCGAGGGTTTGCTCTTCCTCGTAGTGCCGCATCGCAAAGCTTACTGGACGCAAAAAGACAGCTACGCGGGCAATCAGCGCCGTTACGAGCGCGATGAGATTGTCGAGCGGCTCAGCCGGAACGGATTGCACGTCGTGGAAATGGTGACGTGGGGCTGGCCACTCTACCGTCTATGGTACGGCGCCATGAACTCGGTAAAGCAGGAAACGGTTTGGAAGGACCAGACATTGAGCTGGCTCGCCCGGATTGCGGCATCGATTGCCTACACCGCCCTATTTTTCGATGACCTATTTTGGAACTCCTCGCGTGGAAGCATTCTCGTCGTTGTCGCCAGAAAGGCGGGCAGGTGAGTAAGTACGGAACTTTGATCTCAAAAAACTATCCAGACCACTCCCTCTCCGAGCTGCGAGCGGCTTTCACTCCCCACGACCTCGTACACCGATTCGAGGAAAGCTTCGCCGGGCTTGTGGAGGCCAAACATGCGATCGCTTTTCCCTTTTGTCGAAGTGCCATCAGGTCGGCGCTTGAGGTCCTGGCGCCGACTGCCAAGACCGTGGCCATGTCGGCGTACACCTGTCTCGTGGTTCCCCACGCGGTCGTCCTGGCGGGCAAGCGCCCGCTCTTCGTCGACATCGATCTGAAAGATTTCAACACGCCGGCAGAGTGGTTGCTGTCCGCCAAAGCAGATTCCGAGACGGCCTACCTCGTTACCCAGATGTACGGAACTACGGTAGACCTCACGCCCTTCGAAGCCGCCGTGAAATCGCCCACGCTGGTGATCGAGGACGCCGCCTTGTCGATGCAGCCCGCCTATCGTCCGAAGAACCCCAACCTTAAGTGCGTCAGCGTTTACAGCTTCGACCACAACAAACATCTGTCGACAGTATTTGGTGGCATGTTGGTTACCCACGACGATGAGGTCGCGGCCACGATGCGCGAACATCGGAATCGTCAGTTCACGAGACCTGGCCTCATTGATCGTCTCGACTTTCTTTTCCGTCTGTCCGCCATGAGCGTTCTCTTCAATCGGCGGC
>JBGSST010000200.1:0-5308 GCA_041736915.1 Bdellovibrionota bacterium | reverse complement strand
CGAGCAGCGCGATAAAAAGGCGCTCGTTAAGGTGGGGGATGACGAAGTCACGATCGACTTCGGAGCCTACGCGCCCACCGGCGACCGACTTAGGCTCGCCAAACTGATCGACCTTCAGATGCATCCGGAGAAAAACGAAGGCGCTTTTTTCTTTCACTACATGGACGGGATCAACAAAGCCCAAGAGGTCGTCTGGTACGACTTCGATCAGAAGAAGCTAAAGGGCCATTTCCAAGTAGGGAAATACGTGCAGTCCGTAAAGTTATCGGGCGACGGCGATCACGTCATCGGCGTGGATTCGTTCGGCGCCACCCAAGTGATCTGGCTGAAAAAATATATCGAGGAGTGACCGCTTTACTGCGGACGGCGCGGGCATGTGGGGTTCCCACCACGGCAAAGTAGCCCAAGTAATACGGCTATTTCCGTAGGGCCCCAGGAATG
The DNA here is from genome assembly GCA_041736915.1 of Bdellovibrionota bacterium. Taxonomy (GTDB): domain Bacteria; phylum Bdellovibrionota; class FAC87; order UBA2466; family UBA2466; genus JBGSST01. Next base: position 4,867 of record JBGSST010000200.1, on the reverse strand, counting down.
TTCCAGAACGGCCAAAAATCGAGGTAGACGGATTTCAGGCCCCCATGCTAACTAACTGACCCTGTTAGCCATTTCTCCTTAAGCGGGTGTAGCTCATTTGGCTAGAGCATCAGCCTTCCAACCCGAAACCTCGATTTCTCGTCGATAGAAGTATCTCCAAGAAGTTCAACTGATTCCAAATAATATCAACACGATCACCGTGGTTCGCGTTACTGGTTGTTTTTGGTAAGTGCGGGGCGTTGCCGGAATTCTTGTACCAGAAATGTTCCAGATGAATTCGGGATGGGAAGGAATTTCGAATGCATCAGACCGTCATCAGCTTTGCAAAAGACTCACGCGGCCCTCTTCGGTTTGTAGATCGCTGCCGTCTTTTCGGCGGCAACTCTGATTTGTTCGCCCAGTTCGCGTGGCTGAGTGACTGCGGCGCTGCATCCGAAACCCAAAATCCATTGGACAAGTTCCGGAGTGATTGCGACGTCAAGTGATAGGACGATTCCCCCGCCGGCCCTGTTTACTACTCGCTGCGTACCATGCCAGCGACGTTCCCTTACGAAGGGAGCAATAGCCGGCTCAAATTCGATTTTCACCTCGACAGGCTCTCCCCCCTGGAAAATGCCGAAGCTCCCCTTAAAGTATTCCTCCGGATTCACGGGTTCACAATCGTAGGGTTCGTTCAACATTTTGGCGTCCGTCATTCGCGGCACGCCGAACACCTTCACCTTCTTTTCCTCTAAATCCTCTGCCAGCAAATAAATCGACCCTTTCGCGAAATAGAGGTAGTGGGGACCCAATCTCCGCTTTCTTTTGTCTCCGGATTTCGCCGATTCATAGGTGACTTCCAGAATCTGCCGCTCACTGCAACTTGCCCGCACGGTTTCCAATGTATCTGGATTAAGTCCGAGCCCCCACCGGGGGCCTGGCTCGAATCGAAACTCGGAGGCGAGTTCAGCAAAGTGTTCTTTGGCCTTCGTTCCGATCTTTTCTTCAATTTTGGAGAAGACGGTCGCTAAATCCTGATAAAAGGGCGTGTCTCGGAGAGGCTCCAGGACACCGCGCGCCATATATAGAGCCATCAACTCCAGGTTTGAAAGAACCAATGAACGGCTTACGCGGGTATGGCTCTCAAGCACGAAGCGCATTCCATCTCGATCATCACCGTCTTTATGACGTTGAAGAGGAAAGCCAGCCGCGTCGAGAGCATCTAGGTCTCGTCGAATAGTTCGTTCACTTACCACGTAGTCGCGGTCACGAACCCGCGACTCGATCTCCGCAATAGTGAGGCCCTGTGGCGCCCCCTCCAGAATCAAGAGAATGCGGTATATACGTGAAACCTGAGAGTTTCGTCCTGCCATTGTCCACCACCTATGCCCTTACGTATCGGTTCAATTTGCCGGAAACTCTACCTGTTGGCCCGGTTGGTTTCTGCCCCCGGCATCGGCGGGCGCTCGGTTGAAAAAATCAATGTGCTTTCTCGCGATGGCTTCTCGGAGACGCGCGTCAACGGCCACAACTCCCGAGACCACAGTCCGCTTTATTTGATCGAAATCGGCCTGCCTGATTTGCCCCAATACGTGACAATCCACTCTCTCGGCTTCGCCGACTACGTATCTTTCGTAATACTCCTCAGCAAACCGTAGCCCAAGGATGCGACCATTGAACTCACCCGACCGTACCTTCCCTAGCACGACTTCGGCGTTCTCGGAGATTGACTGCTGCGCATTGTCGATACTCCCCTTTACGTCGTTCGCAATTTCCGAGAGTAGGGCCTCTTTCGAATCAAAACGGGCTAAATCGAAACAGCCATTTACTCGTTCATCCCCGCGGATCTGATGGGATGACCGAAAATAGACAACGCCATCTTTCTCCCAGATCGCTTTTGTACCCCTAACCCAATGGGGTGGGCTGTCTTCGTGCGACGACGAATCCAAGAAAAGCCGCCCAGTTGGAATGAGTGATAACGAGGAGCAACCAGTAGCCATTAAGCTAAGCAGTGCGATTGAAAGTTTCAGCATTCATGCCTCCAATATTGCCGGTTTCAACTTGAGTTCAGGTTAGGTGGGAGAAGTGACATGTGGGGACGAACAGTCGCATGTCCCTGTTCCCTCGATCTGTCCCCAAATGACACTCGCGAAACCTAACCTCCATATATGAAATGGTTTTGCAATTCGCTCTGGTTTCTCGCTGGCATTTTGGCAACGGAGGGGATGGCCGTACCCTCTTGGGTGCAGCGCCTGAAATCCGAGGATGCCAGGTTCCGTTATTACGTCGGGAGGGCAGCCCAATGCCGAGACGAAACCGTCGGTTTCAATGAAGCGACAAGTGATGCCTACGCACAGGCAATTCGAGAAAACTTTGGGGTGAACGCACAGATACAGTCCCAGAGCTATGAGTCATCTAACGATTTTACGACGACAAAGCGTTTCCTTGAGTCATCCCGCAAGGTCGAGGTTCGAGACTTCGAACAGGTCGATTTCTTCAAGGAAGAGATTGAGGGCGGAAAACTCAACGTATGGGTCCTGTATCGATACAGAAAGGTCGCTATCACAAAAGAAAAGGACCGACTCTCCCGACTTACAATCCGAAATGAAACAACTACTTTTTCGGAGGCCGGCGATCCGAACGATGTCCATCTAGGGACTTTGGAGGTTCGAACCGTACCAAGCGGCGCGAGCATCTTTGTCGACGATGTGCACATCAATTTCCTAGAAACCCCACTGAGGCTGGTGGGGAGGATTTCACTCGGTAGGCACCGCATTCGGATAAGCCATCCCAGTTTTGAAGAGGTAGATGAAAACGTCATCATTTCGCCAAACCAAACGACTCGACTGAATCGGCTGCTAAAGCCAGCTTACGGAGTGATAAAAGTCGCCACCAGCCCATCAAACGCGTTCGTGACTATTAACGGGAGGCCCTACGGCAAAACACCGACTGATGAAATTAAGATACCCGCCGGAATCACTGCAAAGTTGGAATTGTCACATCCCGAGGCAGAACGGTACCTGCAAGAATTGGTCGTCGGAAGGGGAACCACAAAACTAATGGACATTCCGCTTCCTCTCAAACTAGCCGGTCTCGTCCTCGACGTCCGGCCGTCCGGTTCCGACATCATTATAGACGGTTTGGATTTTCGGAAGACGTTAAAGGCCCCAGTCGGTAAAGTACCCCTCGATGCTGGAATTTATGAGATTGAAGTTTCGAGGAAGGGATTCGTAACGAAGACCGTTGAAGTCGAGTTGCGAGGCGGGGAGCGCAAGACGATACCGTCAATTGAATTGGAGCCGAAGAAGGACTCCGAATATATCGATGCGGTTCCCGTCCGCCCAGAAAGCCGTCTTCCGTTTCGAGATTTCGTAGTGGACATCAACCTTCAAGGGGCGACCCGCAATCTCGCAAATCGGACTGATATGTCGTTTGGCGGCGGTGTTTCGTTGCAATGGCGATTCATTTATGAAGCTGGCGTAAAATGCGAGCTGTTTCTATTCAGAAATATGCGTCAGGATGGGAACTCTACTTCGTACACTGGAGGGGGAACGGCCGTTCGTTTTGGCCTTCCACTGTTTCCCTTCGGCAGCGGCAACTTCCAGGTAAGTCCTGAATTCATCTACCTAGCTAGTAAAGACAGCGACCGAAATCTTCAGGCCTCTTCGACCGAGTCTGCACAAACGGGATTTGGCGCTTCCATCGCGTGGATAAGCCCGACCACCCCAACTCACGGTGCAGAAAGTAAGCGCACTGAAAGCATCTCGTCGGATGGAACGGGGATCAGCTACCGAATCGGGTTTCATAGACTGGGGGCCGTTCATGGGATTCCGGCCAGCGTTAGCGTTATGGGGGCACTTGGTTTTAGCTTCGGCCTCTAAGCCGCTTGTGACCCCACGTGACAAGTAAATGCCCTATTCTCTTTAGACCGAAAACGAGCAATGGCATCAGAGAGTTAAAACCGACTCAATGAAAACCAGCTTAATTCCGATAAGTTACTGACTTTGGGAGATGAAATGCCGGAAGACAAACCTCAAAACTGCCCTATCTGTAATGCCGAGGTGAAAAGTAACCCGAGGTATCCTGATTATCTTTGCGGAACCTGCGTTAAAAAGGCGAAGACCAAGGACGGGCGCGCGGTTGGCGTGTCCAATGCAGATATTTCGGGTGGTGTTTTGGTGACATTGTCGGAGACTCGCGAACGTCTCGATACCGATCGAGTCTTTGTTCGGGGGGTCGAGTGCTCCGTTAAAGAAGCCCGCTTCGGCGGCATCGTGGTTCAGCCGGTGAGCGCACTCGAAGACAAAAAAGTCTGTCCACGCTGCGGAAACACGATGACCGTGCACGAAGAAACAAAATCACTGGGCAATCGCTGGCATTCGCAAACTCTCGTATTCGCCCGGTGCCGATGTGGCCATCAAGTCAAGCTGATGGAATCGATGAACATCGGCAATCCACCGAGAATCAAAATCCCCAATGAAACCGTACCGGACACAAAGCCGGCCAAAACGCCCACAGCCGAGGAGGCTGTTCGGTTCGCTGAAATGTTGATGCGAACTCGGGAATGGGAAAAACTCTCTGCGTATTGTGTGGATAAATGCAAAGCTCATCCGAAAAATAAACAGCTTTGGCAATTGTTCGGCATGGCCAGCGGGGAATTGGGAGATGGCAAAAGCGCCCGTCTCGCGTTCCTTAAAGCATTAGAATTAGACCCAAATGATGACGCTTCGTTCGTTAACTATATTACTTCGTGCTTTCATACCGGGGACCCTGAATCCGCTGTGGAGGCGATTAACAGGTCCTATGCTGGCCTCAAACCTTCCATGATGAAGGCGATGCTTAACTCCGTCCAATCAGCGTTAGTGGAGGGATTGCTTAGCGTTGAACA
>JBGSST010000199.1:0-3246 GCA_041736915.1 Bdellovibrionota bacterium | reverse complement strand
GAGGAGAGCGAGATGATTCTGAGATTTGCTTCGGAAATTAAGGGTTTAAGTAGCGTCTCCATGCGAGCCCGGCCGAGCTCGTCATCATCTAGGATTAGTATGGTGGGGCCCGCTTGTCGATCGCGTGGGACCTCATCAAAGGTACGGGGACTCCAAACATTTAGAGACACAAAGACTTCCTTTTAGAAGCTAAAGCAGCCTTTGTATAACGCAATGCGTTTATTGGAACAATGATTTTCTCGCGACCTTTCCGGCCGGAAAGCAGAGGGGCACCTTTGGGACGTTAGGCGTTAAGTCTCATGATTTTCCTGGCGTCGGCCTGATCCAATGCCCGCCAATTTCTATACGCAGTGTTGCGGGAGCAGCCGAGGATTTTCGCGGCTTCCGCCGGTCCCTTCGCGATTCCTGTTAGGCAATCCAAAACAATTCTTCAATCCACATAGGCAGTGAACTGAGCTGTGGCTTTCCGGATGATACAGAGATCACCGCGAAGTGGAGGATGCCGCGTGCGTAACAGACCTCATCCGCTCCTCGTACCTCGAAAGGGACGGCGAGTTCTTTCCGATCGGAGGAAAGAGAAGACGCCCAGGATGTCACCGTTACCTCTTTGACGTCCTCGAGAGGCAACAGAACGTCAATCTGAGCTCGCTTCATAAAGAAGGCTGTTCCCCGCTTCAAAAAGTCCTGGTTTTCAAGACCGAACCGTTCTTTGACGACATGCCAGCGTGACAGAATGACGGTTCGTAGTACCTCGGATCCCGTATCTAAATTAAGAGTATTTTCGATTTCGACCTTCCGCTCGTACCGAATGGGAAGACCATATGGAGTAGATACATCAGAGAGAGGTATGGTCATTGGTGCGGCCAGTTTTACGTAACCTTTGGCGTTAGGCTTCTGTGCGTCGTTCCCAATGTAGAATGACAGTTCGTTGGTCTGATGTTCTGGGCTTAGCTTGACGGAAATTGTCCCCAATTCCGTGATCGGTCTTTTGAACTGTATCTCTGTTCGGAGAATTGAATTGGACTCGACTGCCTGCGCACGAAGACTCTTACGGTCTTGGCCCGGGAAGGCCTTGTTTAAGATTGCAAGATACCGATCGGAACTCACATGACGATAAGCATCGAAGTCGCTGGTCTCTAGATTTACTACGGCAGAGTGCGGCAAGTTTCCCAAAACTGTTAACCACTTCATGCAGGCGCTGCTTCCTTTCACAGGCATTTGAAAGACGAATGCGAGCAAGAGAATGGCCGTTTTCATTCTTACAGCCGCAGTTACCGGAACGGGGTAGCCCTAGCTCATGACCTGCCATGGAATGACCAATGTCTGGTCGAAACTCGGTCCGGATATCATGCAGGACTTCGTTGCCGCATTGTAGATAAAAAACATATTCTCCATTGAGCCCGGTTGCAGTCCAAGCGTCGCCACATCAAATACGGCAGCACAGTTTCTGTGCTGAGGATCTCGGCAAGACGGATAAATGATGGAAGATGCCTGTTGGTTTTCCTCTACAAAGGAATGCGAATGGGAATAGTCGTTCTTGTTCATAATTTGCGCAACGTTCTTATGTCGGCAAATATCGATGGCATAGGGATCTTTGAAGTCTGTTTCAAAGTGCGTTCGAGGTTCCGGAGTTTGGGTCAAATTTGAAACATGGACCCGTTCTCGAAGCCAATGAAAGGCTGATTCGTAGCAGGCAGTTATTCTTTCAAAGGATCCATAAAACACATTCCGGTGAAAAAACGGCGGTCGAAAACGAGCCGCATATTCAGGGGCCACGGGTAAAGGGTACCGGAACTGGGTTCGAATCAAGTAATGATGTTCGGTAAACTCAATTTCAGGCTTTGTCCCTTCGATTAGGGTTTCGATGAACTCGTACTCCTCTTGCGTGTCCGTGATGGTCCGTATCGGTGTGCGTGATGCTTGGTCTTCGACAATTCGATGAAGCATTAGGCGCCGCGTCCTCGGACGTACTCAAGGTACGAACGAATTTGAAAAAGGTTCGCACTTGATTTCGTGGCGAAATCAATGGGAGCCGCCTCAAAGGCGGGGTGCTTTGCATTTAGCCAAGCAACCTGGTCCTGAGGGTTTGAAAACATGGCGGACAGACTCCGGTAAATAGCTATCGTAGCAACCACTACTTCCATATCCGGAGTTAGGGGAAGCTTAGAAAGCGGAACTTCTTCTCGTTCCTTCCAGCTATGAAAAGTTGGTGGCCTCGTGTGGAGCAGCCGGGCCATCGTTGCGGCATTAAAGCCCCATTTCTCCTGAATTCGAGCGATAGACTTCCAAACTGTTTCCCGGGCTTTCTGGGAACCGTGAATAATAGGCTCGCTTTCTTTGCTGTTTTTCCTGGTTACTCTGGCCATTCGAACCTCCTCCGGCGATCACGAGACTTTATATTTCAACAACCGTACCAGGTCAATTCACTATTGAATGAAGCAACGGTGATAAAGTAAATTAAGTAGTTAAATAACTAGTATTATACACTAATCATAGTATTCAATTGTGAATATCAATGATTTCCTCCGACTGTTTTGGTCACCATCGAAAGTGTCAATTCTCCGACAGCGGTGCCACTTTTTGCTCAGCGCTAGCAATGACGATCCAGCCCGCTTCTTTTTGAAACTTCAGTTTTATGGAGCTCCGATTCGTTTTTGTCAGATCGATCAAGATGGATGTTCACGACCTGCGGCATGATTAACGGCGGCGTTGCATGCGGTAGGTAGTGGGCCCCTGTGCCACTCCGGGGATCAATGTGAAACCGGCGGCCTCCATGATCTGCTTCGAGTAAGTGTCTTTCGCCGTCGCCACGAGCCGGGTGAAGCCTAAATTGTATATGGCTCTGGCGGCAGTTTCGCGTGCGGTAGTCGCTACGTCGGCATCGGCCGCACTGTCGGTAGCTTCGAAGTCGAAATGGGCCACCTGTTCGTTGGGCCGAACCGCCCAGCGCTCACCTCGGGTGTGGGGCATGTCGGAGCTGATGAAGAATTCGGCAAGATACTTTCTGCGGCCGGTTTCCGCGTTGACCTTGTAGGTGGACACCTTAACTAGATGAGGGTCTTCTTCATCGGGCTGATAAAACTTATATTTCATGTCGTCCATTGTGTAGTGCTCAGGTAGTTCACTCCACGGTACGGAAGGCACGCGCGAGCTCGCGTTGGCTCGCGACGGCGCCGGACTAGCCGTTCGTACCGGTGGCCGCGCCGGTGCCGGGCTCACCACTTGTACCGGTGCCCGCGGCCGTGC
>JBGSST010000173.1:0-2850 GCA_041736915.1 Bdellovibrionota bacterium | reverse complement strand
GCACGGCGCAGATCACGGTGAGACGGATCACGGTTTTCCATTCGCCGGCCAGTAGTAACGGAATTACTCCGGGGGCCATCAACGGTTTGGCCAAGGCGCTCATGAGAAAGCCCCAGAAGAGGCTGCTGCCGCCGTAGATGGAAAGCGCCAGCCCCAGTACGGCAACCGCGTGGTACTGGCCGAGAACGTAGATGACGACCCACGGAAAGAAAAAGCCTAGTCCCGCAAACGCGGCGTAGTCGCGCCGGAGAAACTTTCCGTCCGGCCCCGGGATGAGGCGTAGGCCGAAGAGAACCAGAATGAACGCGTGAATCAGAAAGTAGAACGTGTTCATCAACAGGTAGGTGAAAGTGGGCGGTAGGTAACTCAACGGAACGCCCAGCAAAATGCACAGGCCCGGTAAGCTCGTCCAGGTCGTGGCGTGATAGCCAAGCTTGTAGTCTGCGCTCGACGTGAAGAGGTTGGTACGATTGCGCACGGCTAGCCCGCAGCGGGTAAGCGTGTGGTGATCGAACTGATGGGAGTAACCCATGGGCGATAAGGGGTGGAGCAAGTTCAGATTGAAACCAGCGTAGAGCAACGTCGCCAGAACGAGCCCCAAGGCAAGCGGACGATTACGGACAATCCGCAGGGCGAACTGTATTAGGCGCGAGCTCACGGTCGGCTCACCGCGAGAAGCTTCACCTCGCCAGAAGCAAAGACCGGCGTCAGGCAGCGATCGAGGTCGGCTAAGGGGAGGGGTTTCCCCGTTTTGCGCTCGTGATTACCGACGAATACGTACTTTATCTCTTCCGCGCGAAGTTTACTTTGGAGAACCGAGCAGTCCTCCCCCGGGGCCAGCAGGCCACTTTCGAAAACGGCTTTCACGAACTTTACCCGTCGAAAGTGTTCTTCGCGGAGCTTAGGAAAGTGAAACCAGAAGCTGTAGTTTTCCCAAGCGGCGTAAACGGGAATGCCGGTGTAAGAAGCCACGTGACCTGGCCACTTGTAGGCGCCGCTGATTCCCTCGAGTACGGTACCCATGAATCCGGGGGCCCGGCTTTCGCTAGCCATCCGTTGAATCACCCGCATTTCATCTTCGGAAAGGCGTTGCAAGTCGCCATATCCGTCCAGGCTCGCGGGGGTGCGGGGCAAGCCAAGCCGCGAAGGGACTCCGGCCACCAGATAAGCGAAGGCGGCTAATGTCCAGACGGAAGCTGCCGGTCGAAAAACGCGGGCGGGCAAATCTTCGCTGAGTCCGCGGGCCGCGATTGCCGCCGCGCTGGCCAGAAAAGTCCAAACCGTCAGGTAAACTTTGAACACCGTGTTCAATCGCTCATTCTCGCCAGTGAAAGCGTCTCGTAAGTAAATGAGCTCGCAGCCAAGGCAAAGGCCCAGGGCCGCTAGCGACGTCACCGCAATAATGCGGTCCGCCGGCTGCCGCCGAAACGCCGTAAAGAAAAGGGCGCCCAGGGCGATGATGAAAAAGAGGGAGGACTGAAAGATCACGGCGACCGGCAGGGCCAGCAGCAACAGGGTCAGCCAATCGCGATCCCGCGACCGGTATAGCCGAAGTGCGGCCAAGGCGATGAGGGGCACGAAGCAGATTCCCCACACGCTAATGAATTGCAGAAGGTCACTACGCTTCATCACCCAGCCTAACGTTTTCGGGGCGCCCGCCATTAGCTTCAAGTAGGGCGAGGCCAAAAGTAAGGTTAGCCCGACGCCGAGTCCGATCCACTTGGCATCGGCCTTCGGCAAAAAGCGGGGGGGGGCGAGAAGAAATGCCCCGCCGATGAGGGCCGCCACCGCGGGCACATCCCACGTGTGCATGCCGATCGTTAACGCCACTATTCCCGCACCGATGACGGCAAGCACCGGACGTACGTGCTCCGGTGTGCGGCAAAGCGTTTGCCTCAGCGCCGCCAGCGCGATGGCGAGTGAGGTCGGCACGAGCCACAAACTCATCAGGTGCGGGTGCAGGTCACCGAAGGTCATCGTCCAAAGTGGAAACTCGTTAATCGTTCCGTCGAGTACACGCGAGGAATCCCAGAACAAAAACGCTTTGGTGCCGAGAACGGAATCGAGCCACTGCTTGGCGGATCTCAGATTAGAGCTGAGGGCGACAAAGATGGTGGCCGCAATGGACCAGCGGCGGTGATTCCATAAGGTGGTAAAGAACAGCCACAAAGCCAGCAGGTAAGCCGTGGCCGCCACCGTGAGCGCCAAGTTGTAGGTCAGTAGTGGCGATATGGGGACGAACTGAAAGACTTGGTAGATCGAAAGCGACCCGAGAAAGTAGTAGGGCGCCTCGACGCCGGCCATCCACGGATGGGCGAACGGAAACGTGCTCTGGACCGGTAAAGTCGCCCACAATGCGGTGTCGTGTAGGCGCTCACCCGATGTCGTGACGTTGGGCATGAAGAGCGCGATGGCGAGAAAGAAGGCCGCAACGCCGAGCAAGTTGCGTTCGAAGCGAATTGGATGAGCCGACAACCATCGTTCGTGAATCTCGGGCGGGCTAAGGCGAACGAAGTACCTAATCGCAACGGCGATAGCGGCGATGAAGAACAGGGAAGGGCCGGGACCGATCGGAATGCGTGCGATTACCGATGGCAGGAGAACAATGAGCGTGGTGAACGGCACGGCCAGCAGTCTTACGAGCGGCCACGCCAGGCGCGGGGTGAAGACCCGGCTAAAGAGCGGAAACCACACGTAAGCAATCCCCAGTGAGATGGCGGACCAGGCCAAAAGCCCGAAGACGTGTTGAAAAAAGGGGGCGATCATTTTTTGCTTCCCGCCGCGGGGGTCACTGAGGGCGGCGCGGCCGCCATATCGCGCGCGGGTGACGCCGGCGGAGGGCTGCTCGGA
>JBGSST010000167.1:0-6667 GCA_041736915.1 Bdellovibrionota bacterium | reverse complement strand
GGAAATGGATAAGCGCCTCATCGATCAGATGGGTTACCCGGTAATTATGGGGGCAGTCATCGACACCGTATTTTCCATTGCGTTAGGCGTCGGAGTGAACCTGGGAATCTACGAAATATACCGTTGGCTGAAGGGCCAATCTGCAATTTCCCCTTCCAGCAATGACGCGACGAGCAGCGCCGCCAACACGTAATACTACGTATTAAATCAGCAGCTTACGCGGACGAGTGATCAGGCCCGGATCACAAAATCGCCTTTTCCACTTGCCAGCCGGAAATCAAATGGCTAAACACAATAACGCCGTTCGTCTAACGCAGTCCGTTACTCCTAGATGAGCCGCCCAGAATTTAAGTACGGTTTATAAAAGCTTGTGTGTCCTACCCAAGGGCACACAAACCCCCAACCCATGTAAGGGCCGATTTTAGGAAACTAAAATCGGCCCTTAGTATTTTTGGGCCCCTTTTTCCTAAAACGGATCGCGCACTTGCCGTGCCACTCCGCATCTCCTAGAACCGGAGATCCGTTTTTAGGAGAACACATGGCCGTCGCCACTTCGACCAGCACCCCGTCCAGCAAGCGAAAGACCGCCCCGGCAAAAATGGCCGAGACCCCTAGCTCGTTCGCCAAAGGCATCTACTTAGGGCACATCCTCTCGGAAAAAATTCTGCCCTACCCGCCTTTGAAGAAAGATGAGCAGGAGCTGGTCGTCATGACCGTCGACGCCATCGAAAAATGGGGCAAGTCGGTGGACGTCGCGCGCATTGAAGAAGAAAAGCGCATCCCGATCGACATTTTGAATCAGTTGAAGGAGATGGGGCTGTTCGGCCTCGTCATCCCCGAAGAGTACGGCGGCTTTGGCCTTTCGACGACGGGTTACATTCAGGTGCTCACCGCGGCCGGTAATGTGGATACGAGCCTCACCGCCACGATCGGTGCGCACCAGTCCATTGGCTTGAAAGCGCTCTTGCTACACGGCACGCGTGAGCAAAAGCAGGCCTACCTGCCTAAGCTCGCCACGGGCGAGATGATCGCGGGATTCGGGCTGACCGAGCCCGGCGCCGGCAGTGATGCCCGCAGCTTGAAAACCACCGCCGAGCTCAGCGCCGACGGGAAGCATTGGGTTTTGAACGGCAGTAAGATTTGGATCACCAACGGCGGCATCGCCGACTTCTTCACCGTGTTCGCACGCACGCAGCACAAGCAAAGCGACGGATCGCTGAAGGCCAAGATCACTTGCTTCATCGTCACGCGCGACATGCAGGGGTTCTCGTCGGGCCCCGAAGAGAAAAAGATGGGGCTCGTCGGTAGCTCCACCACCTCGCTCACGTTCGAAGACGTAAAGGTGCCCGTAGAAAACGTGATTGGTAATCCGGGCGAAGGATTCAAAGTAGCCGTGTCGGTATTGAACAACGGCCGCCTTGGTTTGGCCGGCGCGTGCGCTATCGGCAGCCGCCAGATCATTAAGTATGCGTTCGACCACGCAGCCCAGCGCAAGCAGTTCGATCACACGCTACTCGATTTCGGAATGATCCAGTCGAAGATCGCCACCATGATGACCGACGCTTACGCGGCGGAAGCGATGGTGCGGGTTTCCGCCCACCTCATGGACAGCGGCGAGACCGACTACTCGATCGAGACGGCGATGTGCAAAGTGTTCGCCACCGAAGCCGAATGGCGAATCTGCAACGAAGCGCTGCAGATCGCGGGCGGCACGGGCTACATGAAAGAGTATCCCTACGAAAAGATTCTGCGCGACAGCCGCATTTTCACGATCTGGGAAGGTACGAACGAGATTTTGCGTCTATTCATCGGCCTGTCGGGGCTGCAGGCCCCGGGGGAGCGATTGAAGGTAGTGGCCGACGTGTTCAAGCGTCCGCTCAACGACATTCGCCAGTCGATCGGCGTGCTGAGTGACTTTGGCGTACGCTGGATTCAGCGGCGCACGACCACGCGTGAAAATCTCACGGGCATTCATCCCGACTTCGCCAAAGAGGCCGCGGTATTCGAGAAGTACACGGCCCTGTTTGCGGCCGAGGTCGAGACCGCCCTGCTTCGCTACGGCAAAAAGATTGTCGAGAACGAGTTCGTGGTGCGGCGTTTGGCCGACATCTCGATCGATCTGTTCGCCATCTCTTGCGTACTGGCCCGCGCCAGTAAGGAAAAAAAAGAAAAGAAAGATACGTTACCTTCGAGCCAGCTGGCCCGCGCCTTCGTCAGAAAAGCGCGCCGCCGGATTGCCGAGAACGTTCGGCGCATGGGGAAGAACGACGACGAATTGGAAGCCAGCATCGTGAATAAATTGCGGCAAAAGGGCGAGATCCCCAATGCCAGCGTCTTCCTGTAACCGTTAAAGAGGAGCTACCGTGTTCGAGTCCTTAACAGAGAAACTACTTGGAACCCTGAGAACCATCTCGGGAAAAGGACGTCTCACCGAAGAGACCATCGACGAGGTTTGCCGGCAGCTACGTACCAACTTGCTGGAAGCCGACGTGAACGTGAAGGTCGTGAAGGACTTCGTGCAGACCGTGCGCGACAAGTCGCTCGGCGAAGAGGTGCAAAAAAGCCTGTCGCCCGAACAGCAGTTCATCCGCATCGTTTACCAAGAATTGGCGACCATGATGGGCGGCGAAGCCTCGCCGCTGAACTTCAAGGTGCGCCCGCCCGCGGTGTTCATGATCGTGGGTCTGCAAGGTAGCGGTAAGACGACCTCGGCGGTGAAGCTCGCCAAGTACCTTAAAGAGACTTTGAAGAAGTCGGTCGTCGGCGCGTCCGTCGACTTGTACCGGCCCGGCGCCATCGAGCAGCTGAAAGTTCAGTTGGAAGCGTTGGGCATCGAGCACATCGACAGCAACGTGACCAACTCGGCTCGCGATCGCGCGATTCTGGCGCAGGAAGAGGCGATTCGCCGTCAGGCCGAGGTGCTGATCCTCGATACCGCCGGCCGCCTCCATGTTGACCAAGACATGATGGACGAAATTCAGGAGATCTCCCAGGCGTTGAGCCCGGCGGAAACCCTGCTCGTCGTCGACGGCATGGTCGGCCAGGACGCCGTCCAGGTAGCCACGGCTTTCCAGGAACGCTTGCCCTTGAGCGGCGTGATCCTCACCAAGCTCGACGGCGATTCCCGCGGCGGCGCGGCCCTGTCCGTGCGGGCGGTGACGGGCTGTCCGATTAAATTCTTGGGCGTGGGCGAAAAGGCGACGGACCTCGAGGTCTTCCACCCGGATCGTCTGGCGTCGCGCATCCTCGACATGGGCGACTTGCTGTCGCTCGCCGAGAAGGCCCAGGCCACGATCGATCCCGAAGAGGGGTTGAAGCTCGCCAAAAAGGTGAAGAAGAACGAGTTCACACTCGCCGACTTCTACCTTCATCTGCAGCAGATCAAAAAGATGGGCTCTTTCGAAAACCTGCTGAAGTTCCTGCCGGGCATGGGCCAGGTGTCCAAGCAGCTGCGGGCGATGCCCCCGCCGGATGCGGAGCTAAAGAAGATCGAAGCCATCATTTTGTCGATGACCCCCGAGGAACGCGTCGACCACAACGTCATCGACGGCAGCCGCCGCCGCCGCATCGCCGGTGGTAGCGGAACTAAGGTCGAAGACGTGAATCGGTTGATGAAACAGTTCCTTGAGGCTAGAAAGATGATGAATCGGTTCTCCAAGTCCGCTATGGGAAAACGAAGAAGCTTGTGGTAAGACTTCGAGTTTTTTAGGGAAGGACCATTTTCCAGCAGCCCGAAGTCGGCTCTGGAAGGTTCGATTAGAGGTAGAGAAAAAATGGCAGCAGTAATTCGCTTTTCCAGACACGGTACGAAGAAACGCCCGTATTATCGCGTGGTTGTTCAGGACAAGACCGCTCCGCGTGACGGCAAGTTCATCGAGCATATCGGCGCGTTCAACCCGCTCAAAGAGGGCGCGGTCAGTGTGGAACGGGCTCGTCTGGAATATTGGCTGAGCGTTGGCGCTAAGATGTCGGCTACGGTCGCTAGCACCCTCAAGCCTCTGATCAAGAGCTGGGCTACGACCCCGGCTACCGAAGCCGCCGCTCCGGCCCCGAAAAAGGCCGCTAAGCCTTCGGCTGAAGCGTAATTCGTTTGGACTTAATTCTAGCCGGAACGGTAGTGAAGCCCCACGGGCTCGACGGCGCCGTTCTGGTTAGAACTGACTCGGGCGCCGAATCGTCGCTCGCGTACGTCCCGCAAGTTTGGGTGGGGAAATCCCCCACCGATTCTCGCCCCTATCCCATCGCCGAATCGGCCTGGATGCCCAAGGGGTGGAAGTTGAATTTAGAGGGTGTCGAACGTTTCGAAGACGCCCAAAGCCTCATAGGCCTTCAGCTGTTCGTCTCCCGGGAAGATCTCGAAGAGCCGGAAGAAGGCGAATTCTACATCAGGGATCTGGAAGGCATGAATGCCGTCGACGAAGACGGAAAGGTGGTAGGGAATTTTCTCTACGCCGCGGGGCCGCAAGGCCCGAAGAGTCCGGACCTATGGTATTTCCGCATCAATGGCCAGGAAGTCGCCCTTCCCGCCGTGAAGAAGCACATCGTGAAAGTCGACCTCGAGAACAAACAAATCGTGATCGCTCATTGGACGATGAACGCCTGAAAAATTTTAGATAGCGGGAAACTCGATAAATGAGATTTACCTTCATTACCTTATTTCCGGAAACCATTCGGGCGTGGCTCGACTGCAGCATTATCGGACGCGCGAAGGCTGCCGGCCTTTTCGAGTACGAGACGATTCAGCTGCGCGACTTCGCCAAGGGCAAGCACGCTACGGTCGATGATGTGGCGTACGGCGGCGGCGGTGGAATGGTGCTGAAGGTGGAGCCCTTGGCCGAGGCGGTCGAGGCGATCAAGGCCCATTCGGCGGAACCGGTCACGGTCGTCTCTTTTTCTCCCGGCGGGACGTTACTGAACCAAACGTTCTTGGACGGCCTCAACCGCACCGAGAAGCGCCATTTCGTCTTGGTCTGTGGCCACTACGAGGGCATCGATCAGCGTTTTTTAGACCACTGGGTGGACCTGGAAATCTCGATCGGCGATTTCGTGGTGTCCGGCGGTGAGCTCCCCGCCCTGCTATTCGCGGACGCGGTGATTCGCGGCCAAGAGGGAACGCTAGGTCACGAAGACGGTTACCGCACGGAGTCCTTCCAGCTCGTTGACCCCAAAGACGGAAAGAAGCTGGTCGAGTATCCCCACTTCACCCGTCCTTCGGAGTTCCGCGGACACAAAGTGCCCCCGGTGCTAACTAGCGGAGATCACGGCGCGGTTGCGGAGTGGAGACTCGAACAGTCCCGCGCGCGTACCGAGGCTCGGCGGACGAAACCCGTTTACAATGCCGGCTCCCCTTCGGATACTCCGGCCAATGGCAGACTTTAACGCTCTAGGCATCTCGGGGCTCGACCACATCGAGTTCGCCGTAGCCGATCTCGAAAAGGCATCGGAAGTTTATTTGCGCATGGGTTTCGAGAAGTCGGCCGTCCGCGAGCTGAAGGATCGTCACCTTCGCTCTTATCTTTTTACGCAAAATCAGGTGGCCGTAGTCGTCAGCCAGGCGCTGAGCAAAACCGACCCCATCGCCAAGTTCGTGGAGGCGCATGGAGATGGGCTTTACCAGCTTGCCTACCGATGCAAAGACGCCACGACGGCTTTCGAGGCCGCTATCCAGCGAGGGGCGTCGATGGCTGAAGGGCCGCGCACGAGCACCCGTGATTTCGGGCAGGTGCAGTCGGCGTCGATCCGCAGCTTTGGCGACGTGCGCATCGGCTTCGTTACGCGGGAAGGCACCTTGTTCGGCGAAGGTTTCGAGATTCCGTTTCGCGCCCAGAACGCCGGCGTGGGGCTCAAAGACTTCGATCACGTCACCATTAATGTGGAGCAAGGGCGTTTGGAAGAATGGTCCACCTTCTGCGAGAACGTCTTCGGATTGAAGAACACGCGCGCCGTCGATCTGCAGGATAGCCAGGCCGGTGCCTATCTCAAGGTAATGGAAAGCCCCGACGGCGCCATGCGCTTGGTGCTGAACGAGTCGAACGGGCAGCCGTCTGCCGTGCAAGAATTTCTCGACGTGAATCACGGCGCCGGGGTGCAGCACGTGGGGCTCACGTCGGACGATATCGTTTCCACCGTCCAGGCGATGAAAAAAGGGGGAATCCCTTTTTGGCCCGCCGCTGGCCCGGCCTATTATTCCGAGCTGGCGCAGCGGCTTCCGCAGCTGGCTCAGTCGGTCCCGGATTTGGAATCACTTTCCATTTTGGCGGACGGGAATCCGCAGGGCTATCTACTTCAGATCTACAGCCGTCACCTGGTGGGCCCATTCCTTTACGAAGTGATCCAGCGCAAGGGCCATGACGGCTACGGCGAGGCCAACTTCCCCATCGTGCTCCAGGCGATGGCTTCCGCTCATCCGCCTTCTTGATGTAGCGGAAGCTCGACCGCGGCCCCCCTCAATAAAGAGCCCTTTTCCACGATTTTTCTTCCGGATAGCCAGACGACGCCCCCTTTAGCGCCAGCCTTCCCCACCAGCTTCAGCGTGAGCTCCCACTTTTCCGAAGCGGCCACCGGCAACTGAACGACGGAGAGCTCCGTTTGGGTGGCCGCGAAGGTCCACCGCTCGGCGGACTCGGCCGGGGTCTTCCCGGCAGGCCGCGGGGCGGCCACCAGTTCC
>JBGSST010000136.1:0-5673 GCA_041736915.1 Bdellovibrionota bacterium | reverse complement strand
CGGCGCTGGCGGCGACGGTTGAGTCCAAAAAAGTCACCTTCTTCAGCCGCTCCAAGAATCGTCTTTGGGTGAAGGGTGAGACGTCGGAAAACTTTTTGAATCTGGTCAGCATCGAGGCCGACTGCGACAACGACAGCGTGCTGGTGCTCGCGCGCCCGGCGGGGCCGACGTGCCATA
Organism: Bdellovibrionota bacterium; assembly: GCA_041736915.1. GTDB lineage: Bacteria > Bdellovibrionota > FAC87 > UBA2466 > UBA2466 > JBGSST01. Next base: position 5,496 of record JBGSST010000136.1, on the reverse strand, counting down.
AAGAGACGACCTCGTGTTTCGGCGAAACGAGCGCACCGGGATTGGGTTTCCTCGGCAAGCTGTGGACGGTAGTCGACAAACGTTACGCCGAGTCGCAAACCGCGGGTTCCGAAAAGGTCTCCTACACGGCCTCGTTGTTCCGCGAGGGGCTAGACCGCATGGCCCAAAAGGTGGGTGAAGAAGGCGTCGAGGTAGTGATTGCCGCCAAGAATGACGACCTAGAAGACCTAAAGGGAGAAGCCGCCGACCTATTATTCCACACGATGGTCTTACTGCGCGCAAAGTCGCTAACCTTAAACGACGTCATAGAAAAACTCCGCTCCCGCCACCAAAAGGTATCCGTTACATCTAGTCCAAAGTAGTCACCCAGTTTCGGAATCGCGAGTTCGAACTCCATCGGCACGTTTGCCTGCGAAGACCGAGCCGAATCAGCTCCTTCTGCATTGGATGATAATCGGTGTTTAACCACTCGAGCGACTTTTTGGGATCGCTGACAATTTCTCCAAGGATCCACTTTGGCTCTTCACTCAACGAGAACAGTTTTTTACGCCGCCCTAATGTCCAAGGCAGTGTGCTGAATTCGTAGTTATCCACTCGCGTAGACAATCCGGCGGAAACGGGATTGCGGCAAACGTACTTTACGGCATTGCGCAGATAGCGTTCCGAATCCAGCAGGCTGCGTTGGTAGCGGCATCCAAAAATACGATTCGTGCGACCGGAAATCGTTCCCACCGACTTACTTACCTCTCGGTTCAAATACCGCATGCAATCGCCTAAGTTTGCCTTTGGAGTCGAAACGATCATGTGAAAGTGATTGTCCAAAAGCACAAACAAGTGAACTCGTAAGGAGTACTTTTCGCACGTCTTCTCCAGAACATGCGCAAACACCCGCCAAAGCTGTTCCTTCGGAATGTAAAACCATTCCCGATTATTGGAACGAGATCGAACATGGTAGGGAAGCGTGGATGAGCGAATCAGTTTAGGTCTTGGCATCCCCAGCTAAAAAGCAAGACCCGTACCCCCCAAAGGTATCCGTTACATTTAGTCCAAACGGAGTGGACTGAATGTAACGGATACCTTTGGGCTGACCTGGTGATTGCCGCCACCAGTGGCGGCGCGCGTCCCGTCATGGCGAGGAGCGCAGCGACGAAGCCACCTCGTTGAAATAGCTCATCCCCTCCGGTGGCTTGCTATAATTCTCCCCATGCGACGTTTACTTCTCGGTGCGGCAGGCTTCCTGGCAATGGGGCAACTATCTTGTGGGGGGGATAGCGCGCTGGCTCCGTTGGCGCTTAGTGCTCCATTGGCGACGGTGATTTACACCTGCATTCCCATTACCGTCACCGCCACGGTGCCGTTCACCGCCGCACTCACCGTCACGCTGAGTGGCGCGGCGACCGGGGAGTTCTTCGCCTCGCTCGATGATTGCCGTTTTGGCGCGGCCACCAGCATGATCTCCATCGCCAGTGGCACCACCACCGTCACGGGCTACTACCGCACCAAGAGCACGGATACCGTAGCGTTAACCGCGACGTCGGGAGACTTGAGCGCCACCCATTCACTAACGCCGACCCGCCTTGAAGTGCTGGGGCAGGACTCGCTCGACGCCTTCGACGTTGCCCCCGCACTAAACGGCACCCGCATCGCCGATCCGCACAACGTGGTGAGTGACGGCACGCGGCTGTTCGTGGTCGATCAGGACAACCACCGCGTGCTCAGCTGGAGCAGCCTGCCAACCGCCGACGGTCAGCCCGCCGACTTCGCTTTGGGACAAACCAACCTTACGTCCGCCGTGATGGGATCGCCGGCCACGGCCAGCACGCTGGTACTGCCCGTCGGCGTCGACATCATTGGCGGCAAACTGTTCGTAGGCGAAAAAAGCTGCCGCGTGCTTTCGTGGGAGTCCATGCCCACGCGCAACGGCCAAGCCGCCAACTCCGTACTGGGCCAGCCAAATCTGACCAGCGAAGGTTGCGCCACCACCGCCACCGAGGTGAGCGATCCGCACGCGATCGCCTCCGACGGCACTCGCCTTTTCGTCGCCGACAACGCCAACTGCCGCGTTCTGGTGTGGAACTCGATTCCCACTACGAACGGAGTCGCCGCGAACTTTGCGCTGGGACAAGCCACCGGCCCCGGAAATCTCGACGACGGCGACTGCTCCATCGTCAATGGTTCGCGCTTCGGTTACCCGGCCGACGTTCTAACCGCCGACGGAAAACTCTTCGTCATGGACGGCAATCGGATTCTCGTCTGGAACTCGATCCCCACCGCCGCGGGCATTGATGCCGACTTCGCCCTGGGACAAGCCGCCGGCCCGACCAACCTCAGCGCCGACGACGCCAATCAGGGAGGAGGTCCCACCGCCTCCACGCTGAATCAGCCCGACGGAATGGCTACCGACGGCCGCCGACTTCTCGTGGCCGACGGACAAAACAACCGCGTGCTCGTGTGGGACACTTTGCCGACTACGGCGGGGCAACCCGCCGATCGCGTCTTCGGTCAGCCCGACTTTACCTCAAACGGAATCAACAACCCGACGCGGGCCACGGGGCTTGGCCAGGTGCAAGGTATCCACACCGACGGTGTGCGCTTCTTCGTAACCGACAAGACCAACCAACGGGTGCGCGTGTTTCCGCTTTTCTAATTGGACTGAATGTAACGGATACCTTTGGGCCACCAGCTTTTGGGGAGGTGGTTGAGGCGGGCGAACCAGCTGTTGTTGGTGATTTGGCATTCTGGCTTTACGTTCGCGCAGTGGCCTTCGGAGTTGATGCCGACGATGGTCTGCGTGTTCCACAGCATGACGGGGCCTCCGGAGTCGCCGCTGCCTAAATTGGTGTGACCGGCCAGGTGCGGCCAGTTGATGACGCCGAAAAAGTGCCGCTCCGCCGGCACCTCTTCTTTCAACGTTCCCGTCTTCATCGTTTCCTGCTCGAGAAAGGCGCGCGTGGAAACGACCGCGCCGTGCGTGGTGAGACGCGCGGGCCGCTGCTGCACTTCACCCTCCCCCTCCGCGCCGTACCCCACGAGATCGATGTGGACGCCCGGCCGAATGGCGCCGCGAAAAACCGGGGCCGCGGGTTTCTTGGCGAACGTTCCCTGGGGCACCACCCGCACCAGCGCCACGTCCGGCACCTTGGCCGGCCCCGGGGGCAACCGCACCTCGACCACGTCGAGTAACTCCCCACCTTTGATGTCTTGCAAGACGAACGTGTACTGCAACTTTTGTCCCGGCTCGATGTCGCTCTTCATCAGCACCTTACTTCGGTGCTGCAGTTTGTACTCATCATTCACGCAGTGGGCGGCCGTAAGGATCCATTCCGCCCCCACTTTCGCTGCCGTGCAAAACCCTTCGCCCAACACGTCGTCGTGCGAAGTCACCATGAACACCGAAGGGTACTGACCCGAGTAAACGGGACGGCCGCCCACTAGAGCCACGGCCGGTAACGCGAAAAGCCACAAAGCTAGAATGAGGAGCGAACGGGAGCTAGGCATCGTTCGACCGTAGACGCCCGCTTTCCGAAAGAAAAGCGGCGGCGCGACGAGACGTTAGGCCCCGCAAAGCCGGTGGCCCGCGCGTCAATGCCGAACAACGTGGCGGTGAACGCCGTCATCAAGACTCCAAATAGGTGCAGGCCCAGAAATACCGCGATCCCCAAGTGCAATCCCACCGTGGCCCACACCACGTATTTGCGGGTTGCTTTCGGCCAAATGAAAACGCAGTAACCGAACTCCAGCCCCAGCGAGCCCCACGCCATAATCTTCGCGAGCCACGGCAGCGCGGCCAGCCACGTGAAATCGAACTGGTTATAAACCGGCAACATCAGCGCTCGCCACATCACCTCGCCGGTCTGCCACTGCGGCCCCACGACCTTATCGAGGGCGCTAGAGAGGTAGACGGCGCACAGGTGGAATTGCAGTACTCGTAAGGAGAGCCTGGCGGTCCAGGATCGCAAGGCATTCGCACGGCGCAAACTGTCCACCGACCAGGCCCCCCCCGAGGGTATGAAGATCAAATAGAAGAGAAAAATGTGGGCGAACACGTCCACGCCGTAGTTGGCGCAAGCCGCCGTGCTCATGAAGGTCCAATGTAAAAACCAGCTCGCCGTCGCGGCCACGCAGGTTTTAAATCCGAGCAGCAGTGCGGTCAGCGCCAGCAGGTAAGCGCCGCCGGCAAGCCACAACGCCGTCCGCTCCGCGATGCCCCACGTGCCGAGAAGATTCACGTAAGGCGCCAGGCGTGGCGTGCCCGGTTCGGAGAAAATCCGTTGCAACCCCTCCTGCAAAAGCCCCGCGCGCCCGAAGAACTCGAAAAACTCAGGCGAGATAAAAACTGCCTGCGCGATTAGCGTAGCCGCAACGGCGATGCGCAGGCCCGCCAGTGGGCGAAACGAAGCGGGCCGAAAGAAGAACTTATAGATCGCTTTCACGTTAGGCCTCTTTCTTCTTCGCCACGGCCTTCTTGAACTTCGCCGAGTAGTACTTGGTCCACGTGGGGCGTTCCCCCGCGCGGTATCGATCCATGTCGGGTAGCTGGAACTCTTCGAGAACTACCTCGATCGCCGCAGCCCTGGGGTAACGGGCAAAAATCTTGGCCGCCCACGAAGCCGTCATCGAGCGCTGAAGCTCACGCTTGGGGTTATCTTTCCAGAACCAGCCGATCATGTTGCCGACGCGCAGGTCGGCCTCGTGGTTCTTGCCTTGCTCCAACGGAACTCGCGCGAGCACGGCGCCCTTCTCATCGATAACGTTGAAGGTCGCCCGCAGCGTAGACCCCACGCCGGGCGCAAAGAACGCATACCCGCTGGTGGAGCCGGAAAACTTTCCGTAGATCGTGGCTAGCTCCCTAACGAGCCCATGTCCGAGATTGATCTGAAACGCGCCCAGCAAAACGAGCGCGGCGTGGGTCAGCCCCACGGTGAGCCAGATTTTTTTCGCGCTTCGCCGTTTCATGGTGTCCCCTGTGAAGGGGCCCCCCTCGTTCAAATGCGAACTACGGAAGGCCCCCTCGATCCCTGAGAGTGTCGACAGCGTGGCCGCTTAGTTCAGCGCCACTTGCGGTGCGGGCATGCCGTCCGTGCTTACGTTCACGTTAGCGCCCGAAAACCACGGAAAGTGGTGGTGGCCGTGATGCCCGTGGTGTCCGCCGTGATGTCCACCATGATGCCCGTGGTGTCCGCCGTGATGCCCGCCACCGTGATGTCCACCATGATGCCCGTGATGTTTACCGCCGCCGTTGACGGCGAGCATCTGGCCACCCGTGGACTCTTCCACCAGCTGAAGCTGGGTGAGATCGACGGAGTCCGAGGCCTTAGCCATCGTGCCGGAGAAGCCTAGCGCGAGAAATACCGCGCTCATTAGGATCGTTTTCATGGATTATTTTCCTTTCGAGTTAAGAGGGCCTAAGGAAACTTTCCTTGCCCTATGCCCCTATACGCGCGGGGCTGGGCCCAAAAGGCTCATCTCGACGGAAATAATTCCAAGAAGCAGCGA
>JBGSST010000127.1:0-21064 GCA_041736915.1 Bdellovibrionota bacterium | reverse complement strand
CATCCGCTTTGCCCCTACCGGTATCGCCGACACTTCGCTGGGCCAGTTTAGTAGCGACACGGTTCGCCTCGCGTACCACAGCGGTGTCGCAAATCAGAGCGCAAACCGTCAGGTCAGCGGCATCGGCACCCCCGCTTCGGGTAAGCCGGACTATAACTGGGGCATCGCCGGTAAAGTTATCTCCGACCTCACCGCCAGTACCGACGTGATCAAGGCCTTGGCGCTCGACCCGTCCGAGCGAGTCATCGCGGTCGGTTTTGCCGACGGCGGCGGCGAGCATACGTTCGCGGTGAACCGTTATACGGCGGCGGGCGAGCTAGATACCAGCCTTAACGGCACCGGTACGGTTACCGTCGATATCAACCCGAGTGATAGTAGCCCCATGGCATTTCATGCGGCGAGCGCATTGAGTAGCAACGCATTTTTGGCGGCGGGCTACGCCTACGATCAAGGCACCGGACGTGACGATTTCGTTCTGGCGAAGTTTACCGAGAGCGGCGAGCTGGACTCTGGATTTGGCAACCTGGGAGCGGTACGCACGGGGTTCGGCGGCGATTCGCGCATTCATTCGATGACGGTAAACGAGACCGGCGGCTACGTGACGGTGGGCGGTTACATCTCGCCGGGGCTGGAGAAGAACTTTGGTCTGCACCGCTACCTCTTAAGCGACGGTAGCTTAGACAACACCTTCGGTACGAGCGGCGAGATCGTTCTGGATTTCGGTGGCTACGACGACGCGATTCAATCGCTAGCAATGCGATCAAGCGATTCCTACCTGGTAGCTTCCGGCTACGCCAGCGATGTAGCGGGCAAAGATTTTGCGGTGGCTCGCTTCAGCGACAGCGGTGTCGCCGACAATACGTTCGGCACCGGCGGCAAACTTACCCTGGACTTCAACGGCGCCGACGACGAAATTTTGGCCTCGGCACTGCAATCGACGGGCGAGCTGGTCGTAGCCGGCTACTCCAGCACGACCGGCGGCACGACGAAGCGCCTCACCGTGGCGAGGTTCTTGAATAACGGCACGCTCGATACCACGTTTAACGGCAATGGCAGGTACATCAACGCCCTAGGCAGCGGCCACTCGTACGCCACTTCGGTGGCGTTGCAAACGGACGGCAAGATCGTGGTGGCCGGTTACAGCGTCGTTTCCGGTCAAGATCGTTTCACCTTGATCCGCCTAAACCCGAACGGCACGCTGGATACCAGCTTCGGCACGGCCGGCGTGGTGAATACCACCGTAGGTACCACCTTCGACCGCATTGCGGCCATGGTGCTGCAACCGTCGAATGGCCGAATCTTAGTGGGCGGCAGCGCGTTCACTACCGGCATCGGCGAGAACTTCGCCTTGGTCCGCTACTGGCCTTAATGCCTAAACTCCCCTAGAATTTCCGGATGAGCCAACCGCACCGGGATTTTCTTTGGAAGGTCCACGACTACGTTTCGAACAACACCCGGTTCGCGGATACCAAAGCGGCCTTGGCCTTCGCCTTCTCTTCGGGACTGCTATCCTGGATCACCGCCCATCACGCCCGCTTCGCCGATGCAGCCGCCTTTGGCTTCTTCTCTACGCTGCTGCTGTGGGCGGGAGTAACCTGCCTGCTCTCCAGCACCCTGTTGTTCGCGTGGGCACTCATCCCGCGCCTTTGGGCCAGGACCCAGAAGGGTTTGATCTTCTGGGAACAGGTGGCCCTGTACGACAGCGGCGAAGCCTACAATGCGGCGCTCTCGAAAACCGATGAGAAGGGGTTGGAGCAGGCGCTGGCCGACCACATCCACATCATGGCCCGCCTCGCGTCGCGAAAATTTTCTCTCATTGGGGTGGGGGTCACCCTCGCCGCGCTGGGCACCGTGCTGGCCGCTTGGCCCGTCGTCAAAATCGCCATCGCGGACTAGCCTCGGGGCCGTCAAGTTCTCCGCGAAATACGCCGATGAGGTAAATGGTCCGTAGTACGTTTACGAGGAGCGATCATGTCGAGCGGCGAGTTCAATAAGACAGCCTTCTATCTCAAAGGGCTGATGATTGCGGTGGTGGTGGGATACTTCTACTTCATGGGCACCGGCCTCTGGGTAAAGTTCAAAGACTGGGCGATGGAGCGCAAGGCCAAGAAGATGGTCGCGATCATCGAGAACGGTTTTTGCTTCGCCGACGGGAAATGCACCGAAAAGATGAACGACAGCCGCGCCGCCTGCATCGACCTCGTTACCAAGATGCGGTCCGATAAAAATGCGCCAGACTTCAACGCCGTCGACCGCCGGCTCGCCATCGGCTGCATGCACAAGGGCTACATGGCCAGCAGCTGCGAAAACAAGCAAGACGAAAAGAAGAAGAACGACTGCCTCGAGCGAGTCGGCAAACGCCACGAGAAATGCTTCGAGTACACGTGGGCGCCTGGGCAGCCGGAGATCCCGAAAAATTTAGGCTCGGGAATGATCGGTTGTCTCTACGGAGTGATGTTCGTGCAGGACGATTCGGCCGGTCCCGGAATCAGTGTAGAAGATACCGGCTTCAATAAGAAGAAGCCTAAACTTTTGGTCAAGCCCATCGAGCTGGATCACTGGCCGACGACGTCCGAAGTGAACGAGCTGAAAGAACAGCTGCAAGAGCTCGGCGACCAGCGCGTGGAAAACTTCAACGAAGCGATGGATGCGCTTCAAGAGATGCGCGGCGGAGCCGCGGTCGACCAAACGGCGGACATCGACGTGTTCGATCAATCCGGCAAGTCGGCCCGCGATTCGGGTGGCGCGATTCAACAGCCGGCCGATGACGGTGTAGAGCGCGCTCCTTCGAGCGACTAATTCTTCAAACGCCAATCCCGTTCGGTAATCAGTCTCGCCCCACGGCGCGAGAACAGGTAGTTCCACGTCCACTGGGCCATGACGGAGAATCGGTTCTTGAAACCGATCAGATAAAAGACGTGCACGAACAGCCACGCCGTCCACGCCAAAAACCCGGTCATACGCAGCCAGCCCGCCGACGCAATCGCCTTGTGCTTGCCGATGGTCGCCATCTGCCCTTTGTCGACGTAATGAAACGGCTTGCCGGAGTTTGCGGTAAGAATGCGTTTAGCGACGTACCTTCCCGCTTGAATCGCTACGGGCGCGAGGCCGGGCAGCATTTGCCCGTTCCCTAAATCGAGCGCGGCCATGTCCCCAATGACGTACGCCGTGGGGAATCCCGGAATGGAGAAATCGGCCGAAACTTTCACCCGCCCGGCCCGATCGGTATCTACCTCCGGCACGAAGTCGAGACGGCTGGCCTGCACCCCCGCCGCCCAAAACACGTTACGGGCCGCAATGCGTTCCCCGCCAGCGACCACGCCGCCAGGGTCGATTAGTTCCACGCGAACGCCCAAGCGGAGCTCCACCCCGAGCGCCGTGAGATCGCGCTGCGCCTGCGCAGTGAGCGTTTCCGGAAACGAAGCGAGAATCCTCGGCCCCGCTTCCATCAGCACCACGCGGGTCTTGGCGGGGTCGATACGCCGGAAGTCTTTCACCATCACCGTGCGGCTGATATCGGCAATGGCTCCCGATAACTCCACGCCGGTAGGTCCGCCGCCCACCACTACGAAGGTAAGCAGTTCGGCCTGCTTGGCCGCGTCGTTCTCGTTCTCGGCCTCTTCGAAGGCGAGCAAAATGCGCCGGCGAATCTCGGTAGCCTGCTCCAACGTCTTGAGCCCCGGGGCAAAGGGTTCCCACTCGGCCTTACCGAAGTAGCTATGCTGTGCCCCGCAGGCCACCACGAGAAAATCGTACGGTACGGGCTCAGCGTGACCGGCCAAATTCACCCTTTGGTTCGCGAGGTCGATTCCATCCACCTTGGCGAGATGAACGTAGACATTCTCCTCGTCGGAGAACTGCGCGCGAATCGGAACCGCGATGTCCGATGGGTTTAGCCCCGCGGTAGCGACCTGGTAAAGCAGCGGCTGGAACAGATGGTGGTTGCGCTGATCGTAGAGCGAAACGGTGAACCCCTCGCGTCCGGCGAGCTGCTTGGCCGCATTCAGCCCCGCAAATCCACCGCCAATGACGACTACGTGATGTGTATTGGGATCTCGTTCCATGGGGCTACCCTACCAGCAGGCATGCGTAGATTCTAACGGTGGTTTGTGCTAATTCCAGACCATCTTCAGGGGTACACGATGATTCGTTTCTTGAGCCTAATGCTGATCGTTTCTTCCTCCTTCGCGGACATGCCCGAGGCCGATGAGCCATTCACCACCGATATCGCGTGTGAGTTTACCTGTACCGGCAGCCCGCAAACCCAAAAAGCCACCTTTGCCCGCACGTTTTCCCCTTTGGATCGCGAGCTTCGGCGCGGTAACGGAAACTACTGGGGCGTGCTCGGTTATAACCTTTGGACCTGGGGCCGCGAATGGTGCTTGGAGAAAGCCGTGCGGGAGTGCAGCCCCAAGGTCGCCGCGGAAAGCGCCGTGGCGGACTTTTCCCTGCTTAGCTTGACCTCCGACAAGTGGACGGTGGCCGAGCCCATCGACTGCCGTAAACGCGATCACAACATCCCTTCCCCCTACTGGTCCGGAAGCTCCACGGAGCTGCGGGAAAGCGCCTTAGCGGGTAACGCCGGCCGCACTACCACGCTGGCGGCCGCGGCCATGCCGGCGAAGGGGGCGAAGGAAACTTGTGAACATCCCATCAGCGGCGAGATGTGTTACGGCGATTGTCTGGTGCCGCTGAAAGGGGTTGAGTTCACCGCAGGCGACGGCGGCATGGAAACTCTGGCGTCGGCCTCACCCAATGCCGAGCAAGCGATCACTTACTGCGCCGATACGTTCGTAAAAGAGTTCGGCGGTAAAGATTTGTCGAAGCCGGTACTGCAGCACTACTGCGAAGCCTACGTGTGGAATCGCGTAGTGGCGAAGAATCGCAATGCGGCTTTTTGCGCGGCCACTCGCATCTCGACTAAGTGCGACCAGCTTGTGGCTTTGATGCTTTCGAACGCCGGCGCGAAAGCGCCCTGATCCGGTCGGCGAGGTAGAAGCCTCCGCCTAGCCACACCAGCCCGAACGCCACGGCGTGGGCCGAGGTGAGCTTTTCACCGTACAAGAAGAGACCGATCAGAAACTGCAGCGTAGGGGCCACGAACTGCATCATGCCCATCAAACTCACCGGCAGCTGAGGGGCCGCGATCGAAAAGAGAAACAGTGGCAACCCCGTTACGATTCCCCCGCCCACGAGCAACCCAATCTGCATCGTGGTGAGCGGTTCGGTAGCTTGCTCGCGGAGCAACACCGCCGCCACCGCCCCCGGAATCAGCACGAAGGCCCCTTCGAGCAGCGAACCCAGAGCGACGTCGAGCCCCACGATCTTCTTCACGATGCCGTAGAGACAAAAGCTGGTCGACAGCGTAAGCGCGATCCACGGAAACGTCTCCATGTGCCCTAGCTGGCTCAACATGAGAAAGCCAATTCCCAAAGCGGCGAGACTCACCGCCAGCTTCATTGGGAAGGGAAAGGCCTCTTTGAAAAAGACCACGCCAACCGCCACACTCATCAGCGGATTCAAAAAGTAAGCGAGGCTGGTCTCCAGAATGCGTCCGGAGTTCACGCCGTAAATGTACACGCCCCAGTTAACGGTGATGAGGACCGCCGCGAACAGGATCAGCCCCAGCTGTTTCACCGAGACCTTGCGCTGAAACCCGCGGCGAAACCCGGCCCACATATACAGGACCGCATAAAAGAAAAAGGCCCACACTACCCGGTGGGCCAGAATCTCTAGCGAATCGACGGGGCGAAGTAACTTCCAATAAATGGGGACGAAGCCCCACATGAAGTAACACGCCAATCCAATCCAAACCGCCGGCACGGGCGTTAGGACGGGAGGTGGGCGGATTTTTTCTGCGACACCGCGGTACCGGCGTGCTGGGCGCTGGCCATCTTGCCGACCACCCATCCGTCGCCCTTCAGCTTATCGAGCACCGGATAGCTACTGCTGTAACCCGGCTGAGGAACCGAGAGGTTCATCTGGCGCAGCTTAGAGGCGCTGTACGAGCCCGAGAAAACCAAACCGCATAAACCGTAGCCTAGCGTTTCGAGGTACATGATCGGGTCCGTGCCCGCGGCCGTGGTCTTGAACTGCCAAAGCAAAACGGCGCCCAAAACGATCAACGTCAAAAGTGTGGGGCCCACGGCGTACACCGAGCGATTGTGGTGAACGTGGTGGCAGTCCGCGCAGCGGGGAACCGGAAACTTCACCGTGTCCCAAGCATACTTCGTGACCGAGACCCCCTTAGCGTCTTTCTCTTCCCCGATGGGTTTCCCTCGGCGGTAGAGGTCGACCCGAACGTGAAGGTCGGGAGCCTTCGCCTCGTGGGTCTTACAAAACCAACATTTGTCGGGGCTGAAATCAGCGGTGGAAGAGCTGATCGGAGCCTGGCTTGGGGCTTCAGTCTGAACGGCAACTTGGGTGTGCATATTTAAATTTTATCGAGAAACCCCAACAAATCTAATCCCCCGGAATGGGGAAAGTGAGCGTGTTAGGGCGAATTTTTAGGGTATAGGTACTCAATTCTATCGGTGATTTCGGCGCCCCGATTAATTATTTAGTTGCGCCTACTTACGCGCAGCATTAACCCGTTGAAAGCAGGTCGTTATTGGCCCAAGCTTTCCCACTCCTTTTCAAGCCAGTTTTCGATGAAGAAAGCCGTTAAGGGCAACTCGCGCAGAACAAATTGAATTTCTTATAAATAACGCTGCCTCACTTACAATTAACGCTCACCAAAACTGAATTTTTCTTCAACCACGAATACGGGAGGCTCCATGAAGTTGCCTTACACTCGTTTTAGTGCGGTTGTAGTTGCGTCGCTGTCGATGTTTTTTTCCCCCTCGGCTTCGGCCGAAGCCCAAGATCAGTCGGATCTGGATCAGGCTCCACCGAGTATCTCCGTTCACAGCTTCAAAGTGATTCCCATCGATTTCCAGCATGTGGATATGCAGATGGAGTTCGACATTCCGAACAAAAAGGCCACGGGCAAGAGCCGAATCGAGTTTTACGCCGATGAGGACGGAAATCCCTTTTTCTCGTTCGTGCCCAAAGCCACGTCCGTAAAACTCAATGGCGAAAATCTAGGGCCCGAGGGCATCGAGCTGGTGGACTCGCCGGCGAAGACCAAGCTCAACGTTCTCACTCGTGCAGTAGCGCGCCGTACCTCTAACGTGCTGGAACTAACGTGGGAGATTCCCGCGAAAGCGGTTACGTTTACGGCGGGCGGCGCCCGTATGGTGTGGTCGATGAGCGATCTTACGGAGGCTCACGAGTTTCTCGACCAGTACGCGCCGAGCAACATGGAGTTCGACCAGTTCTCGATGGACTTCACCTTCTCGCTCATCGGCGCCACGCGCGGGCACGAGGTGTTCGCCAACGGAAAGGTCGAAGACCAGCCGGGGGATACCTGGAAGATCTCGTTCCCTAACTACTTCACCACCTCGTCGTTCTATTTCCACGTTACCGATAAGTCGTTGAAGGTGGAGAAGGATACGTTCCAAGGGATCAACGGCCCCATTCCCGTCACCGTTTACTCCGAGTGGGGCTCGGTCTCGTCGGCGATGACGAAGACCAAGGAAACGATGAAGGAGCTAGAAACGACGTACGGTCCCTACGCCCACGACTCGATGATTGTTTTCCTAACGTCGGGGCTTGGCGGCGGGATGGAGCACTGCGGAGCCACCATCACGAGCAGCTGGGCGCTCACCCACGAAATCACCCATTCGTGGTTCGCCCGCGGAGTGATGCCGTCCGGCGGAAACTCCGGCTGGATCGACGAAGCGATCGCCAGCTGGCGTGACAACGGTTACCCAAAGAAAGCGCAAAGCACCACGGCTTCGCCCGTGAACTTGGCGGCCTTCTCGCCGTACAAACACTCCACCACGGAAGCGGCGTACTCCAAAGGAGCTACCTTGCTGGCGGGAATCGATCATCTCTTCACCAACGGCCTCAAGGTGGTACTGCGCGAGATCTTCGCCGAAAAGCGGCAGCGCACGATCACCACGCCGGAGTTCGAGAAGATGCTGAACCGGTTCGGCGGCAAAGACGTGGGCGATTACTTCAAACGCTTCGTCTACAACGAAGGGCACGCCATCCCGGAGCCCCAAGACCACACGCACCTGACCAACTTGCTGCCACAACTGGAATACCACCCGGTGCACCATCCGCGTCCCTACACGCAGGCTGAAATCGAGCAGATTCGCTAAACCGCGCGAAATATAATTTAGCGAAGGGCGCCTTTCCTCTGGGAAGGCGCCCTTTTACTATGGAGCATGGCCAAGAAGCGATCCCCTGCCCCTCCCGCGTGGAACGACGCCGTCGCGCACGGCCGGGCTTGGTTGCGTAAGTACCGCCGTTGGTGGCCTTGGCTGCTGATTCCTCTCTTCTTCGTCGTGAACTGGACCTGGCAGGCCTTGCGCAAGCCGTCGGAGGTCGTGGGCCTACTCGATTCCGGTTTCTACAAAAGCCCCGAAATCACGTGGAAAGCTTTCGGAGATCTCTTCGTGAGCCACTCCACCGAGCTCGTGCCACCGGAGCTCTTGGCGGCGTTGGCGCAAGCCGAATCACGCGGCAACCCCATCGCCCGCACTTACTGGCGTTGGCGCTGGTCATGGAATCCTTTTTACTGGTACATGCCCGCCTCTTCGGCCGTGGGGCTCTTTCAGATCACCGACGGTACCTTCGCCGAGGCCAGCCGTTACTGCCTGCACTACAACAAGGTAGTAAAGCGCACGGCTTGGTACGATCCCAGCTCGTGCTGGTTCAACTGGACGTACAACCGGCTCTTACCCAGCCACGCCGCCGAGATGACCGCGGCGTACCTGCACGTTCAGGTAGAAAAAATGGCCTACGGCAAACCTATCGCGCTCAGCACCAAGCACGATTTAGCGGCGCTGTCCCACCTTTGCGGCCCCGGAGTGGCGCAGATGTATCTGAAACAGGGATTCCGCTTCGCCAAAAACACCTACTGTGACGCCCACGATCCGCAGGCGTACTTAAAAAAGATCCGCGGGCTGATGGCGACCTTTCGCCAGCTTAAGTGACTTGGCCCGGTTCGACGTCATTCCAGAACTGACGAACGTCTTTCAGGATGCTGCGCGAGACCAGCTCCCGTGGCGAGTTTTCGAACCAGTCGCCGGGCATGGTGTTGGAGTAAGTCGTTTCGAGAAATCGGGAGTCCATCAGCACGATAATGCCCCGGTCGGTCTCCGAAAGGATCACGCGGCCGGCCGCCTGCACCGCTTTCGCCATCGCCGGATAGCTGTACGCGTAGTCGAAGCCGGCACCGTAAGTACGCTGGTAGTACTCGCGCATCTTTTCTCGCTCGAGATCGAAGGTGGGCAGCGGCGGCCCCACCACGAAAGCCCCGATGACGGTCTCGCCCGGGTAGTCCATGCCTTCGGAAAAAACGCCACCCTGCACGGCGAACACCACCGTGGGGGCAATGCGCTTTTCGAGGTGCTCCACGATCTGCGAGATTTCGATGAGCTTCATCTCTTTATACTGGCGTAGCGTGACGAACTCTTTCGGCGTACGAAAGCGCTTCAACACCTCTTCGAGAAACTGAAAGCTCGGGAAGAACGCAAAATAGTTTCCGGGCCGTAGCTCGGCGATGCGCTCGATGGCTTCGGCGATCTTCTGGTAGTTGCTTTGCCGCTGCGAGTACTTGGTGCTGATCTCCGGAATGATGAGCACCTTGCGCTGGGACTTTGGAAACGGCGATTTGAACTCCGCCGTTTCGATCGCCTTCGGATCTAGCCCCGAAAGCTTGGCGTAGTAGTCGAATGGTTTCAGCGTCGCGGAAAAGCCTACGACATTATCGAACTCGTCGTAACATTCCTTCAGCATCTCCGAGGCGTCGCAACAGGTGATCTTCACGAGACAAGCGGGCTTGGTTAAGCCGGTCCACTCGATCGTTTGAAAGGTGGTGAAGAAAACCGGATTTGGCGGCGTAGTAATGAAGTCGAGCTTGGAGGTGAACTCCGACCAGTAAAAGATGAGCCGCAGCACCACATCACGCGGCTGAATCTCCACGTCGCTCTCGAGATAACGCGAAAGAAAAGCGCGCAGCTCATCGTCCTGCTCCAAAAAAGTTTGCGCGGGGGGATCGATGAGCGCCCCCTTCTCGCCGGGCTTCAACTTCTCTGGCCGGCAAAGCTCAATCGCCTTTTGGCAGCTATTGAGCAGCGATTCGGCCTCGTCGCGAAACTGGCTGGGCAGCTCTTTAATCTCGGGCCGCATCCGTTCCAGCGAAAGCGTAGACAACTCGGGCGAGTAATAGCCAATCGCGCGCGAGTAAAGGTTATGGGCCTCGTCGATAACGAGGTTCGGCTTACCCTCCGCCGATAAAGCCTCCGCCCCCAAGTTCCCCAGCGCCGAGCGCGGGGAGAAAACGTAGTTGTAGTCGCAGATGACTACGTCGGCCTCTTTGGCCGCGTCCTGCTGCAGCTCGAACGGGCACACCTGAAACTGTTCGCCGATCTCCCGAAACGCTTCCATTGTCAGTTTGCGCTTTTTAGCGAGCTGCTCGGGGATGCCGTTATCCGCCACTTTACTGTAGTGATCTTTGGCAAACTCGCAGTAGTCCGGATTGCACAGCGGCTCATTCTTGAAACAGATTTTGCTTTTGGCCGTGACGGTCAGCGATTTTAGCTTCGTCCCCTGCTCCGCAAAACGGTCCACCGCCTCTTCGGCGACGAGGTGCTGGCTATTCTTAGGCGTGACGTAAACGACCTTTTGGCCGCGCGCGAGTGCTTCCTTTAGCGACGGATAAAGCACCCCCACCGTTTTTCCCAGGCCCGTAGGCGCCTGCAGCCACAGCCTTTTCTTCTCGCCCATGCCGCGCTCGATGTTGCCAATCAGCTCGAACTGTCCGGTGCGCGGTTTGGGAAAGGGGAACTCCATCGACTTGGCGGCCTTGCGCCTTCGCGCCGCGCGCTTTTCCGCGAGCTTGGCCTCTTCCACCAGCTCATCCAGCCGGCGTTCGAGCCAGGCTTGGTAGTCGAGCGCGTCGAGTTGAATATCGAGATCTTCGGAAACGAAGTTGCGCGACGACACGAGGTGAAAGCTCAGCGAGGGCGTCACCTGATTCTGCAGCCAGTACATATAGCCATACGTGCGCAGCTGCAGGTTGTACGGATGGTGCTGATTCTTCAGCTTGCGCCCCAGCTCGTCCAAACGGAAACAGGACTTAATCTCTTCGATCTTGGGCGGGCCGCCGGGAATTTTCGGCGCGAAGAAGCCGTCCATCCGACCGCCCACTTTGAACTGGTAGCCGTCACGCTCGAACGTGTGCGACATCACCTTTTCGGCCTCGTAGTTCGACTCGGCCTTCAAACGGCGCGCTTGCACGCGCGCGTGAATCTCGCGCCCTTCCTCGGTAGCGCGGCCGTAGCCCGACAGCGGCTCGATGCTTCCCCGTCGGGGTACCGGAACGGCGAACTGGGTGACTGGAATGATAAGGGGGGTCTTCAACTGACGAAGGAGAATACGGGCTGAGGGATTAGGTGTCACGCCACTGCTCCCCCAAAAGAAAGCCCCCGCGTGAAATTCACGAGGGGGCCAATCTTTTCACTGACTTAGCTTGCTAGCCTTAGTTCAGGAACTTGAACTGCTGCTGAATCGGCTGCTTCGGAGCGAGCAGCGGAACGTAGTTCTCGCTGAGCACCTGCACATCGAAGGCATAGTGACGAACCACGCGGAACTGCGGGCGCTCGCTGCCATCCTTCTTCACGACTTCCACCGGCATCTCTTCGGGCGCACCGCCCGGAGCCGCCATGGCCGCCATCGAGCGGGCCTTCGGCATGCCACCGATATCCGACAAGGCGCTTTCCTTGTTCGACGGACGCGGAGAGCCAACGCGAACGTTGACCACGTGAGCCTTCACCAGGCCATGCGCGGCAATGTCCTGCGCCAAGAGCCCTTTCGGGTCGAGCACGGTCTTCATCGCGTTTTCGCGAGCGGCAATCGAGAGCAAACGCTTGGTAGCGTCCGTCACCTGCGCCGTAGCGTCGCTGACCTGCACACGTACGTCGGCCGGATTGGCCGAGGCGGTGTTGTAACGCGACTGCATGCCTTGCGCCGTATCGACCAGCTTCGCGAAATCTTTCGAGCGAAGCTCGAAGTAACGGTTAGCCGAGTAGTACGCGGTGAGATCCTGAGCCTGGCCCGAGGCCGGAGCGTCCACGATCGTGTTCGTGCAGGTGTTGAGATACTTCGTAGCCACCGCACGGTTCTGCGCACCGAGCGTGAACTCCACCGGCTGGTACGGGTAGTAAGCATTGGCTTCATTAGCTTCGTGGCTGATGAAACGGTCGGTTTCCGTAGCCTTCACGCCGCCCTGGAAATCACGGAGCGCTTTTTCAACGTCGCCCGCCAACGGAGCAATCGCCTTGATGGCCGCCGCTTTATCGGTCTGGCAAGCTACGGCGATGCTGGCGCTGATGGCCGCATAGTCCGCGTCCGCCAAAGCTTGACCGGTAACTTCGTAATCCGACTTGAGGCCAACCGCTTTGTTCGCGGACTTGGCGATGAGATCTTTCGCTTCCGCGTAGATCGTGTAGGTCATCGGCACGTCGAGCTGCACCTTCGGCGCCTGCCCTTTGGCAATCGCGGAACCGATGGTTGCTTCGTACATCGGCGCATTCGCAGCACGGTGGCCGAGGTAATGCGCGTTGGTGAACTTCAGCGTGGCTTTGTCGTTGGCGAACTTGCTCTTCGCCCCCAAAGCTTCTTCACGCGCGGCTTCGAGAGCCTTCGCCACCAGGTTACGCTTGCCGGCTTCGGTCACGAGGTAGGAGATCGAGCCCGTATTCACCTTTACGGTGTTACGTTGCTTGTCCTGCTTAGTGGTGCGGGCCGCGCGAGCCAAACCTTCTAGCCAGTTCAGATCCGACGAACGAACGCCGATCGTCTGCGTTCCGGAGAACGTCGACGGGCGAACCGCCGTTACGGCCAGCTTTTCACCGCTGCAAGAATCAACGCGGAAGGCTCCGCCTTTTTCTTTTCCGTCCGGAGAGGGATAGGTCACCTGAATCGGCGCGCCTTCGTTCTCGCTGATGTTACCGATGTCGCCCCAGTTGGCCTTGTCGGTTTCCGAAACGGTCTTCACTTTATTGCTGATCGCTTTCCATACCGGAGCGCTCACCGCTTCGATGGCCAAGCGCACGTCGGCTGCCGATTTCTGGCAAGCCACGCTGAAGGAAATGGAAATTTCGCCGTACTCCGGCGCGAGCTCGGACGAACCCGAACCTTCATAAGTCAATTTCGCAAGACGGGGATCCGTCGCGTCCGCTGCCATCAAGGGCGCAGCGATGCCCAACACCAGAGCCAATGCGGCCCGAAAACTAACCACGTTCATAACTACTCCTAATTTAAATCCCCCCAGGGGATATCTATTCGTCACCGCTAACGCTGTGCGTTTTTTAAAGCAAGGTTCAACTACGCAGAACGTCGACGAAGGCGAATAACTGTTGCCCGAAATAGTGGGAGAGGCACCAATCATGAACTATTTACACGGTACGGCGTGGTTTCCTTCTGACACCCGCTGGTCCCCTTTCACCACCGCTCGCAACGCGATAGCGAGTATTTTGTGCCGGTGCCTTGCCCGAAAAGCTGGCTTACCAATTGCTAATTACGCGCGATGAGTCTTAAGAGGGCCAGGAGAATCGATGCAAAACAAGAAACGGTTGATAGCGGCGTCCGCATTTTTCGCGGGCTTAGTAGTAGTGGCGTCTTGCGGAGTGGGCCCCAAGCTCAAGATCAGTCCCCTGTCCGGCGGAGTGGACTCGTCCATTCCCATGACCTTTGCGCTCAGCCCCGAGCAGATCGCCGAGGCGTGCCAGGCCGAAACGAAAACAATCATGGCGACGGTCGATAAGATTGCGGCGCAGTCGGCCGAGGCGGCGACCTTCGAGAACACGGTGCTCGCGTTTGAAACCGCCGGCGCGGTCTTCGGCAACAAGCTGAACCCGGTCAACTTTTTGAAGTACGTCTCGGATAACTCGCTGGTACGCGCGTCCGCCGACGCGTGCGAGACGCAGGTATCGCAGCTGAACGTGGACCTCTACGTACGTCAGGACCTCTATAAGGTGATCAAAGCGGTGGCGAACAAGAAGCTGGCGCTTTCGGCCATCGACCAAAAACTTTTGGACGACACACTGTCGAGCTTCAAGCGCAATGGTTTGGAGCTGCCGAACGACAAGCGTGCCGAGTACGTATCGAAGAAGAAGCAGGTCGTGAAGCTCGAAGCCGACTTCAGCACCAACTTGAATGAGTATAAGGATGAGCTGCTGGTGGCCCGGGAAGAGCTGACCGGCATGGACGAAGGCTTTTTGAACGGTCTCGAGCAAAAAGACGGCAAGCTCGTACTCACGATGTCGTACCCGCACTACTACCCCGTGATGGAGAACTGCAAGAACGCGAATGTGCGTAAGCGCTTCGAGTTCAAGTTCAACAACCGGGGCGGCGAGAAGAACCGCCAGTTACTCGAAGAGGCCGTGAAGCTACGCCACGAGCTAGCGGCGTTATTGGGCTATAAGAGCCACGCGGCGTTCGTGCTCGAAAAACGCATGGCGAAGACTCCCGAGACCGTCGAAAATTTCTTGAAGGACCTCGTTGCGAAGCTGACTCCGGTTGGCCAAGCCAACCTTGCCGAAATGTTGGAGCTGAAAAAGCAGGACGATCCGGCGGCGACCACCATCGACGCTTGGGACTGGCGCTACTACGACGTGCAGCTGAAGAAGCAGAAGACCAACATCGATGCGCAGAAGGTGAAAGAGTATTTCCCCTTGGACGTCGTTACGGCCGGCATGTTTGAAATTTACGAAACGATGCTTGGCGTGAAGTTCGAAGTCGCGCCGGAGCTGCCCAAGTGGCACGACTCGGTTTTGCCCTACCGCGTGCTGAGCAACGGCCGCATCGTGGCTTACTTCTATATGGATTTGTTTCCGCGCCCGGGTAAGTACGGCCACGCCGCCGCATTTACTTTGATTGGCGGTTATACGCAGGCGGATGGAAAGTACCGCGCCCCGATCTCCTCAATCGTGGCGAATTACAATCCCCCGTCGGGCGGCAAACCGTCGTTGCTGAGTCATAGCGAAGTAGAGACGCAGTTCCATGAGTTCGGCCACATCATGCACCAGGTGCTGACGCGGGCGGCTTATGCGACCTACTCCGGGACGTCGGTGGCGCGCGATTTCGTCGAAGCCCCGAGCCAGATGCTGGAAAACTGGGTGTGGGAGAAAGAACCCCTGGCGAAGCTGTCGGGTCACTACCTGAACAAGAGCGAGAAGCTTCCCGCCGATATGGTGAAGAAGCTCATCGACGCCAAGCTGGTGAATGCCGGAGTGAAGTACCTGCGCCAGGCCGCGCTAGCCACGCTAGACCTCGAGTTTCACAACTCCGGCGCGGTGGTGGACACCACCGCGGTCTACGCCAAGGCGTTCAAGGACGTGATGCTCGTTCCGATTCAGGACGGCACGTATCCGCAGGCAAACTTCGGCCACCTCATGGGCGGCTACGACTCGGGCTATTACGGTTACCTGTGGAGCGAGGTGTACGCGCAGGACATGTACACGCGCTTCGAAAAAGAGGGGCTGCTGAGCGCGAAAGTGGGCGCCGACTACCGCAAGTGGATTCTGGAAGCGGGCGGAACCGAAGAGGCGTTCGACCTGCTGAAGGGTTTCATCGGCCGCGAGCCCAACCAAGAGGCGTTCTTGAAGAAGCCTCGGTCTCGGCGGCTGACCTGGTTCAAAATCTTTCCTGAGAGCAAGACATGAACGGGGGCCGGGGCGATTCGCTCCGGACCCTTTGTCTTTGCTAGGGCGACCGGCCGGGATGGAGGTAGATAAGGGGCCGAAGCGAATCGCCGCGTGTGGCGGCCTGGGGAGGAGAAATAAAAAAGCCGAAGCGAGTCGCTCCGGCCTTTCGTTAATTTTTCCGATTAAACGCGAATTATTTCGTGCGCGTATAGTCGATCTGCATCGACTTGAACTCTTTGCCTTCCGCGTCTTTGGTGAACATCGCGTAGGTGTGAGTTTTCTTATCGGTGATCTTCGTTTCGGTACGGTACCAGCGATTTTTGTCATTGGTCATCGCGCAGGCGAATTCGCCCGTGAACGTCATCGTTTTGGTGGTCGCGTCCCAGGTGCCATTGCTGGTCATCATGTGCGTCGACATCGAGTCGATCCAGTTCGACTGATACTGCTCACGAAGCGAATCGTAACCGATCGTGCCCACGCCGTTGAACGGCTGGCCGTGCGACTTGCCTTTGACTTCCTGGGTGAGGAAACGGCCGCCCAGCGTCCACTTATTAGTGCTGGTGCCGGTCATGGTCTCTTCCTTGGAGTTCGGCGCCATCCAGAACTTCGCGGAGTACTTGAACGTACCGGCCAAGTCGTTCAGCACTTTGTGGTTGTCCGTCGGGGTGCTGTACTTCATCCATTCGGTGTTGTTAGTGGCACCGGTGGCGGCCGTGGTGTCGGTGGCCGTGTGGGTCGTCGGCGGGTCCGCCGCAATCACCTGAAGCGAAAACAAAGACACGAGAGCAAAAGACAGAAGCTTCTTCATTAGAGATCTCCTCAACAACGTTGTAGTGGAATAGGTGAGCGAACTTCCCGCAGAGGGAGAAATGGTAGCACAGAAAGCAAAAGGCACCTGAAATTCAGGTGCCTTGGCGAAATCCTAAAATTTTGCGGCGCGCAGTGGTCCGCGACGCGCCTAGCGGATTTCCGTAGGGGCCGAGACCAGCCGAGCCTGGTTGTCGAATACGAGCACCCGAAACGGAACGTCTTCGGGCAACGCCGCGACTCCGAACTTTTTCGAGATAGCTAAGTCGTTGTCCATCACGAAGTGCACGGCATCCCGGATCTTCTGGGTGGTGAGTTCCAGCGCCCGTTCCTTTTCTTCGGCGTCGGTGAGCTCGTCTTTGCGAATCTTGCTCCGCAGGTAGGTGGCTAGATCGCGGAACACGGGGCCTACGTGATTCTCAAGTTCCGTAGCGAAGGTGCCTTCGTCTTGGTACGTGCGGGCCACGATGATCGACTTCGAGGCCGGTACCGTGCGCGAGAAAGCCTTGGTAATCGCTTTGAATGAATCGTAGCGTTCGCCACCGCGCGTGAAGTCCTCATCGATGATGTAAACCAAGGTAACCAAGTTCTGTTTGAGGAACTCGGCATCGATGGTGTTACCGGAAATATCCTGAGGCGCGATATTCCACGCGGGGGTCGTGGCCCCCCACGAAACAGATGCCACCAATGCGAAAAACACGAACCAAGACTTCATGACCACTCCGAGCAAAATGCGTTTAAATGGGGGACGCGCGGTGATTTACCCAAGATGCCCAGTGGCGGGTGGTACTTTGTGGTGACGGCGCCCGAATGTGTGGACAGCCGCCGTCCTCAGGGGAGCCGGAAATGAAAAAGGCACCTGAAACTCAGGTGCCTTCTCTAAATTCGATAAACTGTTTTTGCGCGTTTACTTGCGCTTCGGGCGGGTCGCCAGCTCGCGAACCGGTACGCAGCGGAAGTTGCGAACGCCGGCCTGCACCACTTTGCAGCTGCGATCGCCTTCTAGTTCCACGATCTGATTAGCGCCCAAAATCACCACTGGTTTATTGGGGCTGGAAGCACACGCCGAAAGCATGCCGGCGAGAAAAGCGAAGGTGATGAGGCTCTTGGTACGGTTCATTTGGTGGACTCCTTAAAACTGTTTAACGGGGTTGTTACCGTCCATACATTGCAAGGCGGGGGCCTGTTTTTGAGCCTAGTTTCATCAGCACTTAACGGGGAGGTGTGTACAAGCGGTATACACTTAGCTGGATAGTCACCTGTAAGTCCCACTATTTCCGGCGGTTTCGGTATCGCCTATAAAGCAGACGTTTTTTCGGGTTTCTACGGCTATATTTTCACCCATGAGTAAGGGCCACGAGTGCTACCACTGCAAGCAAGTCATCCCTAAGGGCACCCCGCACAATTGCTGGACCACTACCGAAAGGGCCTTGACCGAAGCGCTGCCGGAACCGCTTTTCGATGCCTGGGCTAGGCTGCGCGAGACGGCGGCGGCATTTGGCGAGCAAAGAATCTACGCTTCGCACCGCTCGATTATGTTTTCGCGGAAGGCCTGTTACTTCTTCGTAAAGCCCACGCCAAAGCGGCTGGAAGTTTGTGTGTTTTTGGGCCGGGCGATCAAAAACCCGATGGTGAAGCGGGCGCAGGCCTCGTCGCGTTTGAAGACGGGAAACTTCATCCACCTTACCCACCCCGATGAGGTGGAGGCCCCTTTCACCGAGTGGCTTCGCGAGGCTTACGACAAATCCGACGAGCTTACGCTAAAGGGGAAAATCTCAAAGGCCGTCGGCCCCCGCCGCAAAGTGCGCAAGCCGGCCGCCAAGAAAAAGAAGAAAAAGCACTAGCCCTTGCGGAAAACGCCCACCACTTCCACGTGGTGGGACCACTGGAACTGATCGATTATCTGCAACGATTCGAGCCGGTAATTTCCGTCGAGCAGCGTGCGGGCATCGCGCGCGAAGGTCGCCGGATTGCACGACACGGCGATGACGGTTCCCACTTTCGACAGGGAAACGTTGTGCGCCAGCTCTTCGCAACCGGCGCGCGGCGGATCCATTACGATTGCGTCGTAGCGGCTTAGCTCGTCGCGCTTGAGCGGATTGCGGAACAGGTCACGCTTGAACGCCCGTAGCTCGTGGGTGGTGCGATTAGCGGTACCGGAACGCGCCAAAGCTTTGACGGCGGGAGGGGCCGTTTCGTAGGCATCGACCGATCCGTGCGCGAGCATCGAGCCCGCGAACGTTCCGCAGCCGGCAAAGAGATCGGCCAGGCGAAGCTTGCCGCTCTCGCGCGGCGCGGGCAACGCGGCCAGAACCGCTTTCACCAGCTCGTTCTCGCCCGCTTCCGTGGGCTGCATGAAAGCCCCGGGCGGAAGAAATACCTTAAGCTCACCGAACTGCGCCGCGAACGGCCCCCGGTTTACGAGCAATAGCATCGGACTTTCTTCATCCATGCGCCAGCAAACGCGGCGAAGGGTCGAGCCTTCGACTACGGATTTCAGACGCTCTTTGAAATAACTGTCGGG
The DNA here is from genome assembly GCA_041736915.1 of Bdellovibrionota bacterium. Taxonomy (GTDB): domain Bacteria; phylum Bdellovibrionota; class FAC87; order UBA2466; family UBA2466; genus JBGSST01. The sequence continues at coordinate 1,972 of JBGSST010000127.1, read as the reverse complement.
CTCGCCCGTCTCACCATGTCCGACGGGACCCGTGAACAGCAGATCGGTTTGGCGACCAACCGCCTGAATAAAAATATCGACCGGCTGATCGGGAATCAGCATCTTCAGCAGATGGGGCAGCAATCGATTGCGGATCTCCCACACGCGCGGATCGGCCACCAAGCAGGCTTCGATCGGAGTGACCTCCTGCGAACGGCGACGGAAATAACCCAGCGTAACGCTCCGGCCATCGGACACGGCGGTCAGCGTGATGCGGCGGCGGTTAGCGCCTTCCAGAAAAACGGTGTCGAGCCAGGTCTGCGGATGTACGCGGTGCTGGTGAAATGCGGACTTCACCATCTCCACTTTCCAGCTCTTGTAGAAATCTTCTTTGGCGTGCTGCAAAGTGCAACCGCCGCACTTTTCGAAATGGGGGCACGGCGGCGCCTGACGGACCGGCGATTTGGAAACGAGCTCCACGATGCGGGCGCGAGTCACCGTTTCGCGCGCCGGACGGCGGCCACGATTAAAGGGCTGCTTCGCAATCTCGGCTTTCAGCCGGTCACCCGGCAGTCCACCTTCCACGAATACCGGCCCGCGAGAGCCAACGAACACGCCGTCCCCTTTGGGGCCTAGGCTCCTGATTTCCATCTCAAAAAAGCGCATGCCGGTTACTAACACAGGCGCCAAGGCGGAATCCACTGTCGACTCACGGTAACGGCCCGTGCTACGCCCACAGGATGCTGAAGCTCTCGTGGATTTTCGCCCTTGCCCTCGGTGTTTCCTCCTCCCCGGCGGGGGAATTGCCCGTTCCTGGCCGCTGGTTCATCCCCAAGACCGATTCCGCCAAAGGAATTGTTCTGGTGATTCACGGGCTTAACCTAAAGCCCAGCAAGATGGACTCTGTCTCCCAAGAGCTCGAGGATCACGGGTACGAGATTTTCCGCATGGAGCTGGCGGGCCACCGGGGCAGCCTGGAAGAGTTCCGTACGGTCGATTTTGACGTATGGACTTATGAATCCGTACGCGCCTACCAGCTCGTTTCTGAACGGGCTAAGCAAATGAATGTGCCGTTTCACGTCATCGGCTTCTCGCTGGGCGGGGTAATGGCCCAAACGGTGATCAACCTGAGCGGTGCCGACGTCATCCGCCAGCCCCACAGCGTTGTGCTATTCGCGCCGGCTTTGTCGCTGCAAAACCGTTCCTACTTCATCCGACTCGCGGGGGTGATGGGGTCTCGTTTCGTGGTGCCTAGCGTTTCGCCAGCCGAATACCGGGCCCATCGGGGCACGACGATGGCGGGCTACTACGCCTTGTTCGATGGCGTCGACCGACTCGACCGCACGAAGTATTACCGCTCCAACGTGAAGACGCTGGTCGTGGTCGACCCGAATGACGAGGTCGTCAGCTACTCTGGCTTGCTGGAGCTAAAGAATAAATTTCACCTTTCGCGGTGGAAATTTCTTACGCTCGACGTGCGCCGGGGCTCGCAGCTGAAAAAGCCCAAGCACCACCTCATCATCGACGAGGTGGGAGTGGGCCGCGATCAGTTCCAAACGGTGATGAGCGAGATTCTTCGTACTTTCGAGTGAGGCGCGAATAAAATGGGACGATGGAGCTAGTCATCGTCGCGATCGTACTCGCCCTCTCGGCGGTGGTGGCCACCGGCAATCTACTTTGGATCTGGCTGGCTATTCTGGTCGGTGCCTGGTGGGTGGGCATCAAGGCCTACCGCATTCGCTGCGCGCGCTGCGGAGAAAAGGCGCTGCTGGGGCGCCGAATGAAGTTTTGCAACCAGTGCGGCGCCGACCAAACGAACCGCCCAGGGTTTCGCATTCGCTGCACGTCATGCCGCAAAGCCACCCGCTCGGAGCTCAATCTCAGTTACTGCAACGGCTGCGGCGACCGCCTGCCACCAGCCTAACCCCGCAAGGCTCCACTGGGATCCGCAGGTACCCGCTTCCTTTTGAACTTGGTTCAAAAGGAAGCGGGT
>JBGSST010000057.1:0-3057 GCA_041736915.1 Bdellovibrionota bacterium | reverse complement strand
GCTGCTCGGCGCGGTAACCCGGCTGGTGAATTTACGTCTGGCCCAGGGATTCCGTGCCCAAGCCGTACCCTTGGAACAGATTTACCTGGAATTCGGCGAAGGCGTGGCCTCGCCCCAGGCGCTCAAGGACTTCATCGCTTACGTCTACGCCAACTGGCAAACGCCGGCGCTTCGCTACGTAGTGCTCGTGGGCGACGGAAGCTACGATCCCAAGAATCAGCTTGGGAACGGGCTTTTCCCGCAGGTGCCCGTTCACTTTTCACCCGGCACTTTCACCGATTACGGCGACGATCACTTCTACGCCCAGCTCGTCGAGGGATCGCTCGCCCCCACCATCGCGATTGGCCGTCTGCCGGGCAATCGGCAAAGCCAGATCCTAACTTACGTCGACAAGGTGTTGGCGTACGAGTCGGGAGAGCGCCGTCCGGGTGGCGAGGCGGCGGCCCGCGTGATGCTTTTCAGCGATAGCGATCAAGACGGCGGCGAAAATTTCGCCGGCCGCTCGGAAGGCTTGAAGCAGCTCATTACGGCAAACGAGCCGCTGATGCAGGTCACCCACAAGACTCGTCCGGTGAACGAGCTGCTCGAGCCCACGGACGATGCCGGAGTGCGGACCGCCATCGTCAGCGCATTTCAGGGTGGGGCCAGCGTCATTCACTACCTGGGGCACGGCGCCGAGAATCAATGGGCTTCCCCCACCGTTTTTCAAAACTCCGATGCGTCCTCACTGGTGAATCGTTTCTTGCCGGTCGTGATCGCCATGAACTGTTTAAACGGAAATTACTACGACGCCGATCGCTCGGTGCAGAGCCTGTCGGATTCGCTGCTTTTCAACCCCGCCGGCGGGGCGATCGCCGTGTGGGCGTCGACTTCACTCACCTCGCCCGACGTGCAGGCGACGTTGCAGAACGCCCTTTACGAGCAGCTCGTAAGTCGGCCCGGCACTCGCCTGGGCGACGCGTTGCGATTGGCCAAGCTTCAGGGCGTGGCCAGCGCCGGCACCGAAGAGGTGCTGAGGTCATGGACTTTGTTGGGTGACCCCATGCTGGAGCTGCAACTGCCGTCCACTCCGGGCGAAGCTCCGCTGGTACCCGTGTCGCCCATTGCCGAGACCGCCCCCGCCGCCAGCTCCGGATCGTGCGCCGCCATCCATTCGCCCTACCCCACTCGTCCCAACCTCTGGGCGGGGCTCGTGGAACTTCTCGTGGTAATGGCCGGGCTGTTCTTCGGGCGCCGTTTCGCCACTTCCCGTTCGACGCATCGCTAATGGCACATCGATTGCAAACTTTCTCCCTAAAAGGAGAACGTCATGTCGATTCACAACAAAGAGGACTTGGAAAAACTGCGTCATCTCACCGAAGGCATCGATTTCGCAATGCTGACCACGCTCAGCGAAGAGGGTTTGATGCACTCACGTCCCATGTCGACGCTAGAGCTGGATGTCGAGGAAGGGGCGCTTTGGTTTTTCACGAACGACCCGAGCCCGAAAACCACCGAGCTGAACGCCAACCCCGAGTGCAACGTCGCGTATAGCCACAAGGGTAAGACCTTTGTCTCGATCGCCGGACGGGCGAGTGTGGTCCACGATCGCGCCAAAGCGGCGGAGCTATGGAACGAAACCCATCGCGTGTGGTTTCCCAACGGCACCGAGGACCCATCGCTCGGCCTTATCAAAGTAGAAATCGAACAAGCCCAGTACTGGGAAACCCCGGGCGCGGTCGCCAGCGCGCTAAGCTTCGCCAAGGCTTACGTCAGCGGCGAGATCATGGACAGCGGCGAGGTAAAGAAGATCAGCTTCCGCTAGAGAATTGGATTAGGCCAGAGAGAGGTAAAACCATCCGTCCGCCTTTAGTCGTACCGGTCAAAGCGCCGAAAAGCGGTGGTACAATTTCAGGCATGTATCATTTTAGTGTGATCATGCTCCTGACAGTATTCTCTGCTTTCGCGGATTTCGAAGATTTCCCCAAAGCCGCAAAACAAAAGGAAGCCGTCCACCTGTGCTTCGCTTCTGATGAATACGTTAGAAAAAGCTGCCAAATGCCTAAGGAGCGGCTGCAAGCATGTGGTCACGAGGTGCATCAATTGGTCCTTCCTGGGGTCTTGGCGCCCGGGGAGGCCCCGACGGCTGAAATGGCGATAGGGAAGACAAAAGAGTTTCTAAAGTCTGTGGGAGTCAGTGACACGGCTCCAATTTTTGTTGAGGGACATGGTTTTGGAGAACGGGAGCACACTTTAGTGGTGAGTAATGCATTTGCTGCTGCTGCCCCCGATGGCGTAAAGTCTGCTGACCTAATAAACCTGGTGAGGAAGCAGTTTCAGACTAACCCGATATGGATGTCGGCTTGCCATTCAGGAACCTGTTCGACTCTAGGCGATCGTTGCCTCGGAATGTCTTGCGAGAGCTATCAGCGAAGCAAGGTAAATAACGACGGTATGGAGACCACCCTTGCTTCAATCATAGAACTCATGTGTCAGGATGAAAAATTCCGAACCGTCGACAAAAATGGCAATGGATCTATTGATAACAAAGAGCTCACGAGCCATTTCTGCAACACGTTGGGTGAAAATAGATTCGCGAAGAAGTTTCATTTTTACAGCCGAACTGACTTAGAGCCCCAGACAAAAGAAGAGGCGCAGCAGTTTATCGACGAACAAAGAAAAAAGTATGGTGCGAGCGCAGTAACGGTAACCCCGTTCATAAGACCTCGCCTTGTCGGCACATTTAGTGACGGTACAGAAAGCTCTACGATCATGCCCCCCATTAAGGACCTTGTTGAGGCTGAAAAATGGGCAGCAGACCGCTATGTAGGTTGGCCTGCGAGCTGCGATCGCTTCATCGTCAACGGGAATTTCGTCACCCAGTTATGGACGAATACGAAGGGAAAGCGCGAAAAACCCGTGAAATGTCGGATGGAGTGTCGCGTCTCACCCGAGCGACGGCACCATAGTCTCACTTAACCGTCGGCACCTGGTCGTAAGCAGCATTGTCTAGGGTGTTTGGGTTTCCGTGTCAATTTCCTTGGTTTTGATCCTGCCTTTGAGTCGGTACGAGTCGCC
>JBGSST010000242.1:0-9317 GCA_041736915.1 Bdellovibrionota bacterium | reverse complement strand
AGGCCGGTGACAAAATGCGAGCAGGGCGTCCAGCACATTGCCGGCCACGGCGCCACGCGCGGCCAACAGCAGCGGTAACGCGACGACAATTAAGCGTAAATTTTGGGCGTGCGATCGCATGATTAGCTACGCGGTAGCCAGTGCAATCTGGCCGCCTGCGCACGGCGGGAATACGGCCAGGATTCGGCGTGACGTTCGAGACCGATTGGGTTTTGGTGAACTCATCCATGAATTCCCTGAAACTCGTTCGGTACGCGCTGGCCGTAGTAGCCATCCTCGGCGTGGGGCTGACCGCGTCGGGTAACGGATCGTCGAGCACGTTCTGGGCCCTGTGGGCCTTGCCGTTCACGGCCGCGTGCGCGTGGAAGCCATTTCGCCGGGGGCTCAAAGAATCGTTCGGGCGGTGGACGCGCGAACTTCTTTCGGGCAAGCCGTCGCGCCCTTCGCTCTTTGCGCTAATTTTTCTGCCGGCGTTTTTTCTGTTCACGATCGGCGGCAAGGTCACGCCGTTGACCTCGTACGACAACCACGGCGTTAACCTCACGGCGGCAAGCCTACTGCTCCACGGTACGGCGGAGCTATCGCGCATCCTCGATGATCGGGAGGCTACGGGATCATTCACTTTCGGCAAGCATCCTTACTCGATCGTTCCCACGGCGCGCGGGTATTTCTCGTCGTACCCCATCGGTTCGCTGCCGTTCGTGCTGCCGGTGTTCGCGGTGGGGCGGCTGTTCGGTGGAGATTTTCGTTACGAGCGCAACCAGTGGCGATCGGCGAAACTGACCGCGGCGGCGTTAACGGCGTTCACGCTGGTGCTTTTCTTTTTAGTGGCCGCGTCCTTAGCTCCCGCCCGGGCCGCATTTACCCTGACGGCCTGGCTCACCGTGGGCTCCGCGTTCTTGTCGACGCTGAGTCATGGACTGTGGAGTCAGGGGGCGGTGGTTTTTTGGCTGACCTTCGCCCTGTACTGCGAGACGCGCAAACGTTCACCGGGTGAGGCGGGGCCGTTGTTTTGGCAGGGGGTGGCGTTCTCGTTTCTTTTTGCGGCCCGTTTGTCGTCGGCGGTGCTGATTGCGGTATTGGGGTTGTGGATTGCGTGGCGCACCCGCCGGGAGTGGTGGCGGTATGGGTGGCTAGTTGCCGGCGCCGCGGTGGCCGCACTTCCGTGGGGGGCGTTTTACCAATGGGCCTACGGTTCTCCTTTGGGGATTCAGTCTGTGCAGGCGGTTGGCGTAGCGCCCTTTCCGATCTGGGGTAGCGTAACGGGAATGCTGTTTAGTCCTGGCTCTGGACTTTTCGTGTACCAGCCGTGGTTGTGGCTGCCTTTGCTCGGTGCGGTGGTGGCGGGTGGCTTGCGGGGCGGGGGCGTAGAATGGAAACGGTGGGCCCCGGGCATGGTCGCGTTGGTGCTGGTGCACCTCGGGCTGCAGTCGTTGTGGGTGGCGTGGACCGGCGGCTACTGCTGGGGAAGCCGTTTACTGTCGGAGGTGCTGGTGCCGTGGGCGCTTTTGCTGCTGCCGGTGGTGGAGTGGGGGCTAGCGCGGCCAAGGGGCGTGCGCTGGGCGGTGGCGATTGCCCTTGTCTCGCTCGTGCCGCACTTCAATGCCGTTTACCTCGATGGCGACCGGTGGATCAACGATCCCTTGCCGGGTTACGAAAGCACGAAACCATACGAGTACCGAAACTACTGGCAGTGGAGCGATCCCCCCTTTCTATACCCCTACGTTCGCCGCTGGCTCGGCCGTTAGCCGATGGCAAAAGGTGCGGCCTCACTTCTTCCAGGCAAAACGTGCGGCAAAAGGTGCGGCCTCACTTCTTCCATGGCAAAAATGAGGTGGCACCTTTTGGACGCTTCCCGCTGGGAGTGGATCGATGGAATGTGGGGTGGTAGTGCCGTGGGATGGCTAGAAGACATTTAATTCGAACGACCGATTTGCCGTACCACCTCTACGGGCGCTCAAATAATAAAGAGTGGTTTTATCTTCCCTTGGACCAGGTCTGGCGCATTTTTTCTCGTCATCTCAGCAAAGCAGTCGACGAGATGGGGCTTCGGGTTCACGCATTCGTACTAATGAGCAACCACTACCATTTGGTAGCTTCCGTAACGAGCCATTCGGTCGATCAGGTCATGTGTCGGCTTTTAAAGGGCATAAGTGATGAGATCAATCTTCGCGCCGATCGCACTAATCATGTGTTCGGAGGCCCCTACAAGTGGACGCTGATTGAGAACGGGTTTCAGTATCACCACGTCATTCGTTACGGTTATCAGAACCCGGTTCGGGCAAACTTATGCCAAAGCCCGCGAGAGTATCAATTCAGTAGCCTAAGGGGGCTATTCGGCGGTAGCCGACCCTCGATTCCGTTGGTTTGTCATCCCTTCGATGAAGCCTCGCTGGGCGGGTTGGATTGGTTTAGCTGGCTCGACGAAGTCTATGACGCTGAGCATGTCGAATGTCTTCGTCGGGCATTATCGCGCCGCAAATTTGCTTTTGGGGTTGCGCGTAAGCCCCGGCGAATCGCTCCTCAGTTCGCTTTAGACGATGGAAAAAGTGAGGCCGCACCTTTAGCCGAAGTCGTGGGAGTGAAGCTCAAGCTGGGCGGTGTTGGTTTGGGCCGGCGACAACAGGGATCGGGCTTCGTCGACGATGAAGTGGGTGACGTTGGTGCCTTGCGTTTTTTGGGTGCGCCCCTTCACGTGCAATAGTGCCTCGTGCATCAGCACCTCGCGGTATTGTTCGAAGACCTTGCGCCAGACCACGAGGTTAACGAACCCCTTCTCGTCTTCCAGCGTGATGAACAGCACCCCCTTAGCGGTGGGCGGCATCTGCCGACAGATCACCAGCCCCGCAGTTTCCGCACGAAGCTCGCCGCGGGCTTTTAAGATCTGCTCCGAGTCGAGCATCCGTTTCTTGCGTAGCTCTTCGCGGAAGCAGCTCATCGGGTGAGAGGTCAGCGACACCCCTTGGTGGCTGTAGTCGAGGGCGACACTTTCCCACGCACTTTCCTTCGGCAAGGGCTGCTGCCCCTCTTCCGGGGAAAACGGCTCTTCATCCTGCAGAAAAGCCCCCTGAATTTCCCACAGCGCCTGACGGCGATTCAAGCCGTAGCCCTGAAACGCGTCGGCCCCGGCGAGCAGAAAGAGGTCGCGCTTTTTCAAAGGCTTCGGCGCCACACCCGCGCGCAGATTACGAAAGAAGGAGAACAACGTCGGGGCGTCCTTACGGGCTTGCGCAATGGCCCGGCCTACCGTTTCGGTCAGCCCGCGCACCTCGCGAAAGCCCAACCGCACTTCGCCTTTTCGCTCCACGAAGTTGTCCCACTCGGATTTTAAGATATCGATGGGCAGCACCGTCACGCCGTGGTTCTTGGCGTCGTACACCAGTGTGCTCGACTGGTAGAAACCCATCGGCTGCGCGTTCAAAATGCCGGCAAGATAACAATCGGGCCAGTAGTAGCGCAGATGCGCTGTCGCATAAGCTAGCAGGGCAAACGATGCCGCGTGCGACTCGGGAAAGCCGTACTCCGCGAACCCCTCGATCTGGTGGAAGACGCGATCGGCGAACTCTTGCGGGATGCCGCGGGCGAGCAACCCCTTTTTGAACTTCTCGCCCAAAGGGGAAAGGCGGTTGCCGCCGTGGTTACGCCAGGTGCCCATCGCACGGCGAAGCTCGTCCGCCTCGCCCCCGGAAAAGCCGGCCACCGTCATGGCCATCTTCATGATCTGCTCCTGAAAGAGTGGCACGCCGTAGGTCTTTTCCAAGATCGCCTTCAGCTCAGGGTGCGGGTAGGTCACCTTCTCGAGCCCCGCGCGGCGCTTTAAGTAAGGGTGCACCATCTCACCCTGAATGGGGCCGGGGCGCACGATGGCGACCTCCACTACCAGATCGTAAAACTTTTCGGGCTTCAGCCGCGGTAGCATGTTCATCTGCGCCCGCGACTCGATCTGAAAGACGCCCACGGTGTCGCCGGCGGCAATTGACGCGAATACCTTAGGATCGGTCGGCTTGATATCGGCCAGCGTCAGCTCGAGACCGTAAACGTTCTTTAGCTCGGTAAACGTTTTGCGAATAGCGGTGAGAATGCCCAAGCCCAGCACGTCGACCTTAACTAAATTCACGGCGTCGAGGTCGTCGCGATTCCATTGAATGATGGTGCGGTCGACCATCGCGGCTTTTTCCACCGGCACGAGACGAGTGAGCTTGTCGTCGGCAAGCACGAAGCCGCCCACGTGGGTGCCCAAGTGGCGCGGAAAGCCAGAAAGTTCGCCGGCCATCTCCATGTAAAGCGGTAGCTGATGGGGTGCAATCACCTCGCGCAGCTCTTTCCACTCTTCCGCGGTGAAGGGGTCGGTGCTCAAGTCGCGGCGGTGGGTTAGGGTTTGTAGCTTTTCGATTCCCGCCAACTGGATGCCCATCACCTTTCCCACCTCTCTCAAACAAGACTTACGGCGAAAGCAGATGGTATTGGCGGTGATGGCGGCGCGGTGGCGGCCGTAGCGGTGATATATGTACTGAATGACCTCTTCTCGCCGCTCATGCTCGAAGTCGATGTCGATATCGGGCGGCTCCTTACGTTCACGCGAGATGAAACGCTCGAACAGCAAGCTCATCTGCACGGGATCGATGGCCGTAATGCCCAGCACGTAACACACGACCGAATTGGCGGCCGAGCCACGCCCCTGGAACAATATTTTTTGGGAAGAGGCGAACTGCGTGATGTCCCAGATGGTAAGAAAATAATCGCCGTACCCAAGCTCCCGCACCAGATCGAGCTCGTGCCGGATCTGCTGCCGGCCCTTGTCGCTCAACCCTTGAGGGTAGCGGCGCGCGGCCCCTTCCCAGGTCAGCCGTTCCAAATAACTGTCTTGCGTTTCTCCTTTGGGAATCCACTCGGTGGGGTAGCGGTAGCGAATCTCGCTTAAAGAGAAACGGCAACGCGCGGCAATTTCGTTAGTGCGGGCGATCCACTCCGGGCAGGAGGCAAAAAACTTGGCCGCCGTTTCGGGTGACCGCAGGTGGCGGTGGCCGTGGGGCAGTAGCTTAAACCCCGCTTTATCGAGGGGCACTTGGTGATCGATGCAGACTAAAACGTCTTGCAGGCGTTTGCGATCCGCGTGGTGGTAGAGCGGTTCTAAGCTCGCCACTATTGGTACCCCAAGGGCGGCCTCCGCCTTCTCGGCCGCCGCTACGCGCGGCTTGTCGGTACCATCGAGCGCGAGACTCGCCACGAGGAAAAGCCTGTCGCCAAACGCCGATTTGAAAACGGGCGGGCAGTCAAAAGGGTGGGGAAGTAAAAGAAAAAGGTCTTCGGCAAGTGCCACCACCTGTTCCGCGGTAACGTGCGGGTGATCGCGGTCTTCGTGCGAAAGCGTCAGCAGCTCGCACAAGTTTCCGTAGCCGTTTTTATTCCGCGCGAGGAAACAAAGCCGTTGCCCATTTTTCAGCCGCGACTCGGCCCCCACGACGAGGTTGAAGTCGGGGTGGTCTTTCACCGCGAGGTAGGCCTGCGGCATGCCGTACATGCCGTGATTATCGACCAGCCCCAGCGCTTTGTAGCCGTGCCCCATCGCCGACAAAATCATCTCTTCCGGCGACGAGGCGCCGTTCAAAAACGAGAAGCAACTTTTGGCGATTAGCTCCGTGAACATCAGCAGAACTCTCCGTGGAGGAAAAAACTGCCTTGAGTTTTGTAGATCCAGAGTTTTTCTTTCAAAGGGCCGTAGGCCACGTAGTACTGGCGCGGTGATTCGTGGTTCCACCAGTGGGTGGCGAGGCTTTCCGTGGGCACTAGCTTCCAGCGCTCGGGCGCAAAGCCGAACGGCTTGGGGGCGAATAGGTAAAGTGGCCGCTCGGGATAAAACTCGCGCGGCTTCGGCGGTTGCACCGGCGTTGGGACAATCTCCCACGCCTTTTCGGGAAAATAACTTTCTTTGAGCCGCACGAACCCCGCTCGCTCGTCGCCCAGGCGATTACGCAGCCGTTCCAGGTACTGCAATAGATCCTGATGGCGGCTCTCTTCGTCGTCGAAAAGGTGCAGCTGGCGTTGCCCCTCGGCGACCGTGTCGGAGATCTCGACATCCACCCGTTGCAACGGCGAGTCCCACGTAAGCCCTTCTAGCCAGCCAGAGAACAATTTTAAAAGTTGCTTCGAGTTGCGCGACGGCTCGTGCAGCTCGAGATCTTTACGTTTGGTGCCGTTCTCGAGCCGAAAGGTGAAGGTAATTTTCTTGGCCAACACGGATCGCCCGAGCAGCCGCGCCTCCATCCGGTTGAGCGTGGCCCCCATGAGGTAGACGAGCCCTTCTTGATGCGGGGCCTCTTCGGCGTCGACTTTCTCCGAAAGCTTCGTGGCGGGACAAAAGGGGGGCAGGGGCAGGGGACGATCCCCTTTCACCCAGTCGTGCAGACGAAGCGCGATGCTGCCAAAGCGGCGGCGCACCGATTCGGGCGAAAGCGCTTCGAAATCGGCGATGCGGTAGAGGCCGAGCCGCTTCAAAAAATCGGTGAGCTTGCGGCGATCTTTTTCCTCTTCCGAAAGTTTCGCGGGATCCCCCACGCCGAGCAACGCGATGACGTTCTTCTGCAGCAGCGCCTCGCGGCTCATCCCCTCGGGCAAAAACAAAATTCGCCCCTGACCGGGAGACAAAGCGGGGCCCCACTCGGGGCGATCCACTACGACCCCGCTCATCGTGACCTCGCCTTCGAACGCCTGACGGATGCTTTCGAAGCGGGCCAGCCACCCCTCCCACCCGCCGAAGTATTTCTCGGTGGCGGTGATCTCCAGATAAAGGTGGCGGCCTACTAGCGAAACTTTAGGCGTAAGGGCTAAGCAACTCTCGGCGAAGTCTAGACGATGTTCATTTAAATTTAGGTAGAGATATTTCATCGAGCGAGAACCGGAACAACCAGTGGGGAAGCGGATTACGGCACAAGATGAAGGTACGGCAGTTGACTCGTTCTGACTGAAGCTGAAGCTGGCGAAGTTGGCTGGGTAAGCAGCCGGTAGAAACTTTTAAAAAGGCCCAGCGAAAAAGGCCGGTGCCTATGGCCTCCAAACCCGTCCGCCACACCTCTTTGGGGTCGGTAGGGTAGGCCACGATCAAATTCTCTAACGGAAAGCAGTCGAGCTGATGAAACGCCTCGGGGTTCAACTGCCCACTATCCGAAATCCAAAACGCATAGCGCTTCGCCGATTCCCAGGAGGGGAGGGGGAGAGGAGCAGAGCGCAAGAAACTAACCATGGGCTCTGCTCCTCTGGGGGAATGGGATTGGGCTAAGCCACCTTTTTCAAGCCACAGGACTACTTTGTGGTGGTGACCGGGGAAAACTTGCTTTGACTGGTCCTGAGGCGCCCGGCTGCAAACCGCTTGGCCGGCGTCCTCGGCGTTCGGCATCCTCGACGGCCATTGAGGCCGCCTCCGGTGCCTCTCTTCTGCGTCCTTGTCCAAGCGGTTTTCGCTCGGGCGATGCGTTTCGCGTTTTTCTGCGAGTAAATTTTTTAAGTCCGCGGCAGTTTCAAAATGGGGGACCGGGGGGCGCACCGCGAGGCCATCGTTGTCCTCGCTCGTTGCGCGCTCCCCGCGGCCTAAACTTTTGGGCGGCTTGTCGGGGCGGGGGGGATTGGTCTTTCCCCCCGCCGCCCCGGTTAGAACCCCCGAAGAGGAGGCTTTGCTCTGTTCAAACCGTCTCATGTGTAATACCATATATCTGTATGGTTGAACGATCTAGTCCAAATGAGTCAAAAAATAAAAAATCCAGGAGGCGTCCCGTGCGCTCACTTCTGCTGTTCCGCGACACGGTCTTCATCGAAGACCGGCACCTACTCATTCTTCCCCAACGTCCCGGCTTCTTCGCGCGGCTCTTCAAAGCCGGCGAATGGAACTTTCTTCGCCGTCTATTAAACGGCACGGCTCGACAGAGGAGGGCCGCGTGAATAGGCTTTGCGACATGGAAAAAGCCCCCCTCACGCCGGCCCAACGCGACGTCTACGATTACATCAAAAGCTGTTGTGGAGAGGGGCGCCCGCCGAGCTACCGCGAAATCCAGGCTCACTTAGGTTACAAGGCGGTCGGCACGGTTCAGGATCACGTAAAGGCGCTCATCAAAAAAGGGTGGCTCGAAAAATCGGGGCTCAAGAAAAGCACGCAGTCGCGATCGCTAACCCCCGCCGGTATCACGCAGGCCAAGGCGCGGACCATTCCGGTGTACGGCGAGATTGCCGCCGGTACTACGCGCGACAATCCGCAGATCGAGCTGGGACAAATTCCCATCGCGGCCGACTGGTCGAAAGGCGACTGCTTTGCTTTGCGCGTGCGCGGCAACAGCATGATCGAAGTGGGGATCTACGAAGGCGACTTCGTAGTCGTCGATAAAAACACATCGGTTCGTAGCGGAGATATCGTAGTGGCCCTTTACCACGGTGAAACGACGGTGAAGCGTTATGAAAAACGGAAAGACGGCCAGTACCTCGTGCCCGAGAACGCCACGCTGAAACCGGTCAAGGTAGAGGGGCCGTTCGAGCTGCAGGGAAAAGTCGTGGGGCTACAACGGAAGTTCTAGCCTGAGGCCGCGGCTACTGGGACAGCCGGCTCAATGCCGCCACACAGCGGCTCGACGGCATGCGCGGAGTGTAGGCTTCGACGGCGGCGGGAGAGATTCTCACGCCTTTCTCGGCACTCTGCTCGAGAAATTGAAACAGTTTATCTTCCCGCCGGGTTCGCCAGCGTTCGAGAATCGCTCGGGTCGTCGCCCCCAAGACCAAGGCGCCGTTGTGGGTGGCCTGAAAGGCAATGAGCCAGTTTCCCCACTCGGGGTGTCCGAAATAGAGCGGCCACGCGATCACCTCGACGCCATTCAGGACAAAAACGGCGGTGGCGAGCTGCAATTGCCAATGGGCGTAAGGACGCGGCCCTTCCGTTTGGCGCAGCTTTTCCTTTAGCTCATAGTCAAAGGCCATTCCCGGGGTGAGGGAGTAGGGGTTGGAGTCCAAATTCGCAGGCTCGGTCTGGCCGATGGCCCCGCAGAAGAACAGCAAGAGCAGAACGACGCGCGCCATGATCGGTTCCTACCAGTTGAAGCCCAGCTCCAGATTGAACGTCGGGCTCCAGCCGCCGACCTCGTCGGGCTGTAGCGAACGCGCCAGATACTGGATGCCGACCGAGCCACGCACGGTGAAGGGAAGACCCCGCTGGGCCGAGATACCTGCGTCCAGACGAAAGCCTGGATTGAACTCGCCGCTGCCGGTAAGCCCCTTGAAGCCATAAAAGCTCGTTAGCGCCGTGAACTTGGCCCACGGCCCTTCCCAGCCTTCGAAGAGGT
>JBGSST010000042.1:0-9877 GCA_041736915.1 Bdellovibrionota bacterium | reverse complement strand
GGTTCAGGGCGTGGTGAACACCTTCTCCATGTTCCTGGCCCGCGTACTGGCTTGGGGTGTGTCGCAAGCTTTGGCCGGCAACCGCGACGGTGAAGATCGTGGCCCGAGCCCGATGATCCACTTCGTGCTGGTCATGGTGTTTGATATTGCGTTTAGCTTGCTCGGCGCCATCGTCGTGGCCTGGTACTCGCGTCGCCGCGAGTTCCGTGCGGACTCGGGCGGAGCCCGTTACGCCGGTCGCGAAAAGATGGTGCACGCGCTGCAAAGCCTGAAGAGCACGGTCAACATGCCGGTCGACGACCGGGCCCCGGCCCTGGCGTCGTTCAAAATCAACGGCGGCCGCAAGGGCGGCTTCGTGGCCTTGTTCTCGAGCCATCCGGATCTTGACGATCGCATCAATGCGTTGAAATCTCAAAGCAACGCACGCTAAGCGCAACGTCAGGATTCAAATTGGCTTCTAAAAAAGTAATGCTCTCCGCGGTGCAGCCGACGAATCGGCTGCACCTCGGTAACTACCTGGGTGCCATTCGCAACTGGGTAAATCTTCAATCGCAGTACGATTGCGTTTTCTTCGCGGTCGACCTTCACGCATTGACCCTTCGGCAAGATCCGAAGGAGCTGCGCGATAACACCTACCGCACGATTGCGACCTACCTCGCGGCCGGGCTGGACCCCGCGCAATGTACCTTCTTCGCCCAATCGCACGTGCCGCAGCATGCGGAGCTGGCGTGGGTGCTGACGTGTTTTACCGGCATGGGTGAGCTCGGCCGGATGACCCAGTTCAAAGACAAAGGGGCCAAGCAAGGGACGCAAGATTCGGTGGGGGCCGGCTTGTTTACCTATCCCGCCTTGATGGCCGCCGATATTTTGCTCTACCAGTCGAATCTGGTGCCCGTGGGGCAAGATCAGAAGCAGCATCTTGAGCTCACGCGCGATCTCGCCGAGCGGGTGAATAAGTATCTCGGTGCTGACCTGTTCACGATGCCGGAAGTTTTTATTCCGCCGTCGGGCGCGAGAATCATGAGCTTGCTCGAGCCCACCGCGAAGATGTCGAAGTCCGACGAAAACGGACAGGCCACGATTTTTCTTTCCGACTCCGACGACGAGATCAAAAAGAAGTTCAAACGGGCCGTCACCGATTCGTTACCCGCGATTGCGGACAAAGACGTGGCCCCCGGCGTGACGAACCTTTTCCAGATTCAGGCGGCGCTCAAAGGGGTCACTCCCGAGACCGTGCATCAAAGCTACGTCGGCCGGCAGTACGGCTACCTGAAGCTCGAAACGGCGGACATCGTGATTGAAACGCTGCGTCCAATCCGGACCAAGGTGGAGGAGCTGATGCGCGATAAGTCGGCTCTCGACTACCACCTTAAGGAAGGGGCCGGAAAAGCTTACGTCCGGGCAAAAGCCACCATGGACAAAGTGTATGACAAGTTAGGGCTTTTACCCCGTTTTCGCGTCTAAGCAGAGTCGTTTTGGCAGCTGCTTCCGGCAGTGGTATAAATCCCTGAATGGCCATTCAACAAATGCACAGCGGCACCGGCATCGCCGATCTCGAGCAGGCGTTCGTCAATGCTCCAACCGGAGGTAACGAACGCACCGGTGGGTTCGAAGAGGATTACAAGATCCTGCTTCCCAACTTCGAAGGGCCGCTCGATCTTCTCCTGCATCTGATTCGCCGCGAGCAGATCAACATTTACGACATTCCCGTCGCGCGCATCTGCGAGAACTACCTTAAATTTTTAGAAGTGATGGAACAGCCCGACGTGAACCTCGCGGGCGAGTTCATGGTGATGGCGGCCACGCTCACCTACATCAAGTCGCTCATGCTACTGCCGGTGGAAAAAGAAGAGGAGGCGGAAGATCCGCGTCTCCCCCTCGTGCAGAAATTGCTGGAGTACGAGCAGTTTAAAAAGGCCGCTGAGCAGCTGGATGCCCGAGAGTGGCTTGGTCGCGAGTACTACCCCAAAGGGCCGGGCTCCACCGCCGACATTTTGCCGCCCGAGTGTTTGCTCACGGCGCCGCTCGACAGCATCGATCCGTTTCAGCTTTTGCTGGGGCTCAAGGCCTCGCTCAGCCGTACGCAGCGCAAGCCACTCGAGATTTCGACCGATCCCATCTCGATCAAAGAGAAAGTGGTACAGATGGGCGAGCTGCTCGAGAACACCCCGATGATCGAGTTCCGCCAGCTACTGCCCAGCGAGGGGCCAGTACAGCCCAAGGAGATCGTCATCGCGTTTTTCGCGATGTTGGAGCTAGCGCGTATGAAGTACATCGAGATCGTACAGGGCGAAATTTTTGGTCCGATTTTCATCCGTTCCGTCAGGCCGCTGCGCGATCTGAACGTGACCATGTTGGATTCATTCTAACGGCGGTAGGAGAGAGAGCTTATGGTATCTGACGAAATTCTGGAAAGCCTATCCACGGAACCCGGCCCCGCGGAAGTGATCCCGGCCGAGCCGGCGCAGCCCGCTATTCCCATCGAGTGGAACGAAGGCACACTGATGTCGACGGTGGAGTCGATTCTGTTCGCCGCGGATCGTCCCGTTGGTCTCGATCGCTTTCGCGATGTTCTGAGCGACAACGAAGGCAACGGCCCCACGAAGGAAGAGATCAGTGTAGCGCTCAGCGGCATCAAACAGCGCCTGCTCGAAGCCCATTTCGGATTCGAACTCCGCGAAACGCACGGCGGCTATCAGTTCACCACTAAAGCGGCGAATGCGCCGGTGGTCCGAAAATTTTTGGCGACCAAACCTTTCCGCCTTGGCCGTTCGGCTTTGGAAACGCTTTCGATCATTGCGTACCGCCAGCCAATTACCCGCGCCGAAGTCGATGCCATTCGCGGCATCGACAGCTCACATCTGATGCGCGTACTGATCGAGCGCGGAATGGTGCGTATGGTGGGTAAGGCCGAGATTCCCGGCCGCCCCGTCGTGTACGGCACCACCGACAAATTTCTGGAAACGGTCGGCCTCCCCTCACTGAACGATCTTCCGCCCTTGGCCGAACTCGATCAGCTGGCGGGCGATACCGAAGACCCCATCAAAGCGATGGAAAAGGGGCTCGACACCTTCATCGCTACCACCACGGCTCCGGAAGACGAGCTCGATCCCACGGAAGGGCTCGAAGAGATCGAAGGCATGCTGCAAAGTGCTGGCGACACCGACGGCGAGATCTACGCGTCTCCCACTCACCGCGAGGTGGGCGAGGAGAACAAGGCCGCGCTGGCCTGCTTCCAGACTACGATCACACGCCGGCGCAAGCCGGTGGTGGAAGAGACGGCCTCCGTGGAAGCCGCAACCTCCGAGGCCCCTGCCGAGGAAACGCCGTCGGGCGAGCCGGAGATCATTGCCATAGTCACCGAGACGCCGGACGACGGGCTGCCCAACTAAGCGGCCCGGATGTACACGCGCAACCACCCTTTCGATATCGTGCTGCTTCGCTGGATCAATGGTGACCTGGCGCACCCGATTTTGGATCCGATCATGCGTTTCGCCTCGGGCGACACGATCTGGATTTTGGCTGCACTCGCGATGCTCGGCTGGTGCTGGAAAGTTCGCAATCGCTCAGCGCTCATCGCCATGCTCGCCCTGATTAGCGCGGTGGCTTTAACCGACGCCGTTTGCCACAGCTGGATCAAAACGACCCTGCTGCGAGATTGGGGGCGCCCTTGCCTCACGATTCCGTGGGTTCGGTTAGTTGCCGACAAGTGCGGCAACTGGTTCACCTTCCCGTCGAATCATGCCGCCAATAGCATGTGCGTGGCCGCTTTCTGGTGCTGGCAAATCAAAACGGGCTGGCTTCGTCCGCTATTTGTGTTCGTCGCCATTCTCATCGGCTTCAGCCGCGTGTACGTGGGCGTGCATTTTCCGAGCGACGTGGCGACGGGCTTCGCCATCGGCGCGCTATCCGGCTCGCTCTTCTATTTCTTGAGTGGGTGGGTCGCCCGGAAGCAAGGCTCCCACAGAAACTCGCTCACCCATAGCTCGTAGCGGGTTGATATCGCGCACCGGCGAAAGCCCCGCTCGTCGAAGGCCACGACATCGGCGCCCCGTTCGAGCAAGACCGCCCCCGGTTTGAGAGGCTCGCCGTGTACCTCGACGGTATCGAGCTTCCAATACCAGAGCGACATCGCGGGGTAGAGCCAGTCGGTGTTGGTCAGCCCCACCCCTTGCAGATCCGCTAGTCCCGCCTGTTTCATCGCCGCCATGCGCGGACGAAATTCGAAAAAGTCGGGGAACGGTTTTTTGCGCATCGGAAACGGTACGAGATTCCAGAACACGTGCAGCGCCAGGCCAAGACCGAGCGCGAACCCGCGGCAACGCTCGACCGATATTTTGCCGTCGAGCCCGAAGCGCATCAGCCCCATGACGGTGAGCAAGTTCAAGAACGGCAACGCTGGATAAGTATAGTGATGATACTGCATGCCGAGCAGACCGTTGGCCGCCGCGAAGAGCCCAAAGCCCCCGAGGGCAAACCAGAACAGCCGGCGATTCAGCGACGGCCATGCGGCGAAAGCCACGAGGGTATGCAAGGTGTGCAGTTTGAAAACCAGCACCAGATAGAGCCACTCCCCCATCCACAGGTTTTTCGACTGCGTCGCGCGCTTGAAGAAGGCGCGATGAAAGTACTCGCTCCAAAACGGATAGGCGGACTGGGAGGTTTGCAGTGCGAGAAATGCGCCGCCGATTACCGCGGTGAGCCCCGTCCATAACCCCATCGTTTTGACGACGGTGGAACGTTTTTCTCCCGACAAAATTCCCCACCAGAACAAAAGCGCTAGCCCTGGCAGTAGAGCAATTCCCTTGGTGAGAAATGCCGCGGTGAAAAGCGCCGCGGAGGCCAGGAGCGGCCTCCACGATAATCTCTTTAGCGCGACGTCGAACTGATCGAGGCTGCCCGCGAAGAAAAAGAAGTAGGTAACTTCCAGGTAGGCGGTGGCGAACCGGCCCACAATCGGCGCGGTGAGCATCGTGGCCACCGAGAACCAAGTGGCCACCTTCGTCCCAAAGTTACGCGCCAAAAAGCGGTAGAGGAAAAAAATCGTGAAGCTGCCCATCAGCAGATTGGGAATGCGGGAAGTGAAGTCACTCGCGCCAAAGAGCCGGAAAAAAAAACCCTGAATCCACGGAAACAGGTACGGGTGATCGGTAAAGTCGGGGAAGAAGTACTTTCCGGCACCAACCCGCCAGCCGCCCTGTTCGGCAAAGTTTCTGGCTAGCGTGGAATAGATGGCGGGGTCGAGTGAGATCCCCTCTTCGAACAGCCGCGGCGAGGCGATGAGAAACGTAACCATCGTCCAAAAAAGTGCCGCGCGGTTGGTTTCGTCTTTCACGAGTGGCCTCATCGTTTCGACGTCCTTCTAAAATAGATCGCCTGCCCCATCGCGAGAAAGAAAACTGCGGTCATGCCACCGTAGGTGGAATAGAGATGCGAGTCGGTCAAATTGTTCACCAGCACGGCGGTGCCCGTGGCCACCGCCGCGTAGACACTTAGCTCATCGCCCGGCTTCATTCGACGGTGGGCCCGGTGCAAGTTCCGCCCCGCCACGCCCACGAGCCCCAGAAAACAAAGAAACCCCAGCAACCCGGTGCCCGCGAGCAGGTCGAGGTAGATGCTGTGGACCTCGGCCGGCACATAATGAAAGTCGCGCTTTTCCTGGTCGGTGAGGTACTGGCTTTGGTAGTGGCCATAGCTGTGAAACCCTTTTCCGGTAAGCGGCCGCTCGCGGAACATCCGTAGCGCGCTTTCCCACAGCGCCACACGATCTTGATTCTGGCTCAGGCGCAGCCTCCCCGCACGCTCGCGCAATGATGGGACCGCGGCGATCGTCAACCCCACCACCACCGTGGCCACCGCCAGCCCGGCAAACGCCTTCCGCCCTCTCGCGACTAACAACACGATCACGGTACCGGCAATCGCGGCAAGCCAGCTGCCGCGCGAAAAGGTAAGCACTAACGCGAGACCACTGAACACGAGCCCGACCCCAAACAGCGTTCGCCCTTTCTTAGACGGGGTCGCCAAAAAGCCCGCCAGCAAAAACAAGAACAGCAACGTCACCACGGTGGCGAACAAAGTGTGGTGCGGGAAAAGACCGCGCGCGATGAAGTGCAACGGGTCTCCCGGCACCTCGGCCAAGCCATGGCCGACGAAGCGGCCCGTCCAGCCCACCCCGAAGTACTGCAAACAAGCGAGGAGCCCCAGCCCCATCGCCGTCCCCACCGCAAAGGGCACGAGCCGCGATGGCAAATTAGGAAACTTCACGAACAGAAATACCAGCGGAAAGTAAGTGAAGTAGTAGCGCCACTTTCCCATCGGCGTGACCCACGGAAAAGGATCGGCGACTAACACCGACAGCGCGGTAGCCGCGAACAGTAGAAGAAAGGGCACGAGCAGCGGATAACCACCGGCCCGGCGTCCTTCTTCCTTCAGCCAAATCCCCCCACCCCACAGCAAAATTACCCCACCTAACAACACGATGAGCGAGCGCGATAGAAAGCAGGAAAGAAATAGCCCGATGGTCAGGGCCGGCAGCGCCCGATCGGAAAGGGCGAGAAATCGGTTTGGCGATGGCACGCCTCTAGATAGCAAAACCCCGTGTAATTGGCACCTTATGTCCTTTCTTTGACCCGGCGAGTCATTCCCGGTATGACTAGGGGTAGTGACGGTTTGGTTACTCATTCTGGGGCTGGGGATGGGACTCGCCGGGGCGCCACACGCCCACGGTATCACCGCCGAATCTTGCGCGGCGATCGCCGCCAAAGTTCCCATTACCGTCATCGTCGACCCTTTCGGCTACCAGGCGGGTGAGAAGCTCGCCGACACGGCTCGCGCACGCGGCGACCAGGTGATTTTCGTATTGAGCCGTTCGGATCTTCCCCCCTTTCTGACGGCTTCTTTCCGGCCCGGAGACTCGCCGGTGATCGTGCATTCCGGCAACCCGGAAGCGACGTGGAGAGCTATCACCGAGGCCGCTACGAAAATGGGAGGCCAGGCTCACACGATACTGCCGGGCACCGAGAGTGGCGTGATGGTCGCCGACGATCTCAACGAAGTGGCCCGCCTTCCGGGCAACGGCACGGCGCTATCGAGCGAACGCCGCGACAAAATTCTGATGCACCGTCGCTTGGAAGAAATGAATCTGAGCTTCGCCAGATCGGCGACCATTCGCCGCGACGCGGATCTCATCACCTTCTTCGCGCAGGCCGAAAGCACGGGAATCAAGAAGTGGGTCATCAAGCCGCGCGCCAGTGCCGGCACCGATCGCGTATTTGTCGTTGAGACGCTGGAGAAAGCAAAGCAGGCACTGGGGGAAATTCTTGGCGGAAAGGATGCCTTCGGGGCCACCGATCACGCAGCCGTTATTCAGGAGTTCTTGTCCGGCACAGAGTACATCTTCGATACCGTGAGCACCGTGCAGAACGTGAACGGCAAGCGAACCGTGCGCCACCTCGCCGTGGGTGCATGGCGCTACGTACGCCGCCCTTCGCCGGTCGCGGGCCGCACCGAGATCATCGACGAGGTCCAGTGGGTTCCTTACGACGAACTACCCAAGGGGCTGGCCGAGTATGGATTCAAAGTGCTGAATGCCATGGGCGTGGAGCGAGGCCCGGCTCACCTGGAGATCATGGATACGCCGCGGGGGCCGGTGCTGGTCGAGATTGGCGCGCGTTTACCGGGAGGCTTGCCGCTCATCGCGGCCGAGGCCGCGGGTCCCGAGTTCTCGCAACTAGAGCTGGCGCTCGATAGCTACACCCACCCCGAAAAAATTATGGCGCTCATTGCGAAGCATGGAGGTGGATACCCCACGCGGAAGACCGCCACGATTTTGTTCCTCAGCGTGGATAAGGCGGGCCAGCGGCTGTCGCCCACCATTCAAGGCGACCTCGTCCGGCGTCAGTATCCCACCCTCTCGTCGGTTCGTATTTTCGGTAAAGCGGAGGGAGAGCTGCCCGTGACCACCGACGTGACTAATGCCCTGCTTCGCGCGCACCTGGCGGGAACGCCCGAAGCGGTCGCCCGCGACGCGCGTAATCTGCGGATAAAGCACCAAAATGGCGGTTTTTACGCGCCCTGAACTTGCCTGTTGGCATGGGGCGGCTATTATTTGGGCTTACTTGAATCGGTATACGAGGAGCGGTCGTGGGAGCCCAGTGGAAACAAAAAGGCAGAGTCGAAAACGCCGCTAAACGCGGACAGCTCATCAGCAAGATGGTGAAGGAAATCATCATCGCCACCAAAGCCGGCGATCCGGACCCGGCCAACAATGCTCGTCTCCGTACCGCGGTGGAAGCCGCGAAGAAAGCTTCGGTGCCGCGCGAGAATATCGAACGCGCCATCAAAAAAGGGGCCGGCCTGGGCGAACCCGTGAACTACGAGCTCGTCACCTTCGAAGGGTTTCTTCCCCACAAGGTACCGGTCATCATCGAGTGCCTCACCGAAAATCGTAACCGGACTTCGGCCGACATACGTCAGCTGTTCCGCAAGAACGCCAGCCTTGGCGCCTCCGGCTCGGTGGCTTACCAGTTTACCCATACCGGCATCGTCGTCGCGACTCCGCCTAACACGGACGTGGACATCGAAGAGGCGGCAATCGAAGCCGGGGCGAACGAGGTCGAGAAGACCGAAGAGGGAGTTCAGTTCCTTTGCGGGCTAACCGATTTAATCAGCGTCACTAAGGCGCTGACGGAAAAAGGCTGGCAGGTCAGCGTTTCCGAATTTACGTACCTTGCCAAAGATCCCATCAACCTCGAAGGCGAGGCGCGTAAGGAAGTCGAAGAGTTCCTTACCGAGGTGGATGACAACGATGACGTGCATCGCATCTACACGGCTTTGAAATAGTCGATATCAATACCGGGCCGCTTACTCACAATCTACTACTTAGAGGTACCGCATCATGGATTTTCGTAGGCCGCTCTACGACGTCAAGGCCCACTGGTCGACCCGCACCACCCGCATTCTCACCGTACTCGGAAAACGTTCCGCGATGCGCGCCGTGCGCGAGGGAACCATCCGCATCGATTTAGGCATTCGTAATCTCTGGCCCGAGTGGAAAGAGATGTTCAGCAAGCAGTGGCTGAAGCAGGACATCGTGGCGGCGATCTCGGTTACCTGCGTGGCGATTCCGCTTTCGTTCGCGATCGCTTTGGCGTCGGGCGTTCATCCCGAAGTGGGGCTCATTAGCGCCATCATCGGCGGCATCTTTTGCGCCCTGTTTGGCGGAACCGCCTTTTCGGTGAGCGGCCCCGCGGCCGCGATGGCCGTTCTGATGGCGGCGAACGTGGAAAGGTTTGGGCTCGAGGGGGTACTCTTCATCGGGTTTCTGGCCGGTCTGCTCCAGCTCGTCACCGGAGCTTTCGGGCTTGGCGGCCTGGCGCGCTTCGTCCCTACGCCGGTGATTGCCGGCTTTACCGCCGGGGTGGGCGCCATTCTGTTCATCGGGCAGCTGCCGCGCGCATTGGGCCTTCCCCCTCCGGATCAGGCGCATACGCTCGAAGTGCTGTCGCACCTGGGTAGCCTGATCGATCACATGAACCCCATGGTGTTCATGATGACCTTGCTCACCATGTTTACGATGCTGGGTTTGCCGCGCGTTCTTCCGGGGTTGCCTTCGCCGCTCGTGGCGGTGCTTCTGGTGTCGGGGCTCGTGTGGGGCTTCAATTTGCCGGTGCCCGTGCTGGGTGATTTTCCGCGTACGCTGCCGTGGCCCGAAGTGCCGCGTTTTCCGGGAGATTGGGTTGCCATCGTCGAAGCGGCCTTCGTCGTTTTCATGATCGCGTCGTTAGAGGCGTTGCTCTCGTCGAGTGCGCTCGATCGGATCGCCAAAGAAAAGCGTCACGACCTCAACCAGGAGCTAATCGGCCAGGGCGTCGGCAAC
>JBGSST010000013.1:0-7211 GCA_041736915.1 Bdellovibrionota bacterium | reverse complement strand
TGAGCCTTATTGCTCGCGTCCTTGGCTTCGTCCTTACGGTCTTTGGGCTTCTCGGAACTCTTCGGCGCCTGAAACGTCGGGTTGAAATCCGTTTCGGCGTGCGCGTTGGTCACCGTGAGCGCGGTGCCCGATAAAATGATTGCACAGGCTAGGTTGTGGCCTAGGTGCCGTAACATGATGAAAATCCCCCTACCTAAAGCAAGTGCAGGAGAACGGCCAATTCCGTGAGGCTCGGGAATTATGAAAAGCGCCTAACTCTTGTACAAGCATCCATAGCCGTCCCCACAGGCCGCCCCCCCGCAGGTACCTGCTTCCTTTTGAACAGTTTCAAAAGGAAGCAGGTACCTGCGGGAAAAATCGGATGGGAGGCTGTGCCGGGCGGGTTACGGGCCGACGACGACAAACGCCGAGCGGCGGTTCTTCGACCACGCTGATTCATCGTGGCCGGGATCGAGCGGGCGCTCTTTACCGTAGCTGATCGTGGACATGCGGGACTGCGGCACGCCTAACTTCTTCAACCGATCGCGCGACGCCTTCGCACGGCGTTCGCCGAGGGCCAAGTTGTATTCGACCGTACCGCGCTCGTCGCAGTGGCCTTCAATCTGAACTTTCACCGCCGGATTTTCTTTCAGGTACTTCGCGTTGTCCTTCAGCGCCGCAATGGCTTCCGGACTAATCACCGCGCTGTCGAAGGGGAAGAACACCATCTGCAGCTCCGAGGCCGGCAATCCCAAATCTCCCGCGCCCTGCGTGTCGGAGGGCAGGGTGTCGGCGGCGGCTAATCCCCCGCCATCCGGATCGGCGAAGGCGTCGTCCCCTTCGGTACGAACCTCCTCCGAACTCGAGCAGGCGGATAGGGCGACGACGAAGGCCATGGCCCAGAAGAAACCCCGGTAACGGACGGCGATTTTTTTCAGCATGCAAGTTCCTCTATTTCTTCATTTTATCTAATGCCCGCCCTTTACGGAAGCCTAGTTAAGACAAGGCGCGAAAAAGCCGATAGCGGGGGGATGATCTCTGTTCCACTATTGCTGCGGTGCGCCTTTGTCGTAATGGCGCTGTGCATTGCCGACGCGCGGGCTAACCGCGTTTTGTCGATCACGTCCAACGAAGAGCAGGTGACCCTCACCAATGAAGCTACGCAGAAGCATTGGCAGCTCAACGAGCCCGTTTGCCTCGTGCGAGGTGACAAGGAGCTGGCCTGCGGTTTCATTGGCGTGCTCGGGGAAAAGCAGATGACCATGCAGATCGAGTCCCGGGAATTCAAAGTGCTGCCCGGGATGGCCGTGCAGGTGAAACGCCAGGGCCGGGGAGTAAGCTCTTCCGGCGGAGGCTTAACGAGGGCGGAAGCCATCGCCACGGGCCGGTACCGCCCCACGGCCGACATCGCGCTGGGGCCGATGGCCGGACTAAACTATCTTTTTCCCCTGGTGCCCTCGGTGCAGCTCGCCCTTACGCGCAAGCTCACGATCGGCGCCGACATCCGCTACTCCACCTTTTGCTCCGCGGGCGTAACCGGGGGCTCCTGCCTGGGGTTCATGGCGACGGTGAACTACTATTATTCGCAGTTCGCGTTTAAAGGGATCTACTTTTCCGGCGGCGCGGGGCTTTACTCGACCACATTGGAAAGTGGCGCCGTGAAAGAAAAAGTTTCGCCGCTTGCGCTGCAAGGGCTCGTGGGCTGGCGCGGCCGTCCGCGCTGGGGGATGAACTTCGACGTGTCCCTCGCCGCTGGGGCGCAATACCTGATGGTGGACGACGCCAGCTTCTCGCTCCGCAACGAGTTCCGAGGGCTACTGCCGCTGGTGAGCATGTCGTTGGGGTACTCGTTTTGAGAACGACCTTCGCCATTTTACTTTTTGTTTTGTGCGCCTGCTCCGGCGTCACCCGCGTGTACGAGAAGTATCTCGACGAGTGGGAAGGAAAAGACCGCACCGAGCTCGTCGCCAAGCTAGGACAGCCGGACAGAATCCACTCGTTTACGGATGGGCGAAAAGTTTACGAATACCGCTTCGCCGACACGTACGGCGGGCCCGCCAAGTTCAACAAGTTCCGCCGCGAGACGAGCTCGATCCCCAAGGGCTGCCTCACCTGGTTCTACATCGACCAGGAGACCAACATCGTCGACTCCTGGAAATGGGAAGGCACGCAGTGCGAGCTGAAATAGCGCTAGGAATTGATTTAATTCCCGTCCTCTCCTACAACCAAGGACATGGCACTCAAAGTAGGTATTTTCGGAGCAACCGGACTCGTCGGCGAGGCAATGCGCCGGATTCTCGAGGAACGCAATTTCCCCGTGGGGGAGCTACGGCTGTTCGCCTCCGAGCGCAGCCAGGGGGAAACCCGTAAGTTCAACGGCGAGTCGTTACAGGTAGAAGCCCTGAACGAGGAACGGCTTACCGGGCTCGACGTGGTGCTAGCTAGCCTTCCTGGGGACGCCAGCCTGGAATGGAATAAAAAGGCCGAGGCCAAGGGGGCTTGGGTCGTCGATAACTCCAGTGCCTTCCGCATGGACCCCAAGGTTGCCCTGGTCGTGCCGGAAGTGAATGCCGAAGCCATCGCCACCGCGTTTAAAACGTACGGCTCGAAGATCATCGCCAACCCGAACTGCTCGACCATTCAGATGCTGGTCGCTTTGAATCCGCTCCACCGCAAAGCCGGAGTGAAGCGTATCGTGGTGTCGACCTACCAGGCCTCTTCCGGAAAAGGGAAAGAGGCGATGGAAGAGCTGACCACGCAGGCAAACGCCTACGTAACGGGCTCCCCCCTTTCCGCGCGCGTGCACGCGGGCCGGCTCTTCGGCAGCCTGCTCACCAACGACTGGTCGCTGACGCCGTCGGGGATGAACGAGGAAGAGGCGAAGATCATCGCCGAAACCAAAAAGATTTGGGGCGACGATACCATTCAGGTCGCCCCCACCACCGTGCGCGTGCCGGTGTGGAACGCCCATTCGGAAAGCATCGCGGTGGAGTTGAATAGTGCTCTCACGCTCGACGAGGCCAAAGCCTTGTTGAGCAAAGCACCGGGCGTATGCCTCACCGAAGATCCGCGCGAGTGGAATCCGGTGTTCGCCGACGGAAAAGATGATGTATTCGTCGGCCGCTTACGGCCAGACCCGTCGGTACCTCACGGTTTTCTGCTGTGGGTAGTGGCCGACAACCTACGCAAAGGGGCGGCCTTAAACGCCGTGCAGGTAGCCGAGTCGCTGCGCCAGCAATCGCTGTTAGGTTAGATCGCCGAACACCCCGTTATTGCCCACCGCCTAAACGGTACCGTAAGTCCTCAATTATTATGCGAGATTTCGCCCTTGCATCCAAGAACCGTCCACACGTTGGGCGGCGTTACTTCAACTAGCTGGCTGCCCAAGAACTGAGCAGTCATTAAGTGATTGTAATTATGCGTAGTTGCAATGGGTGTGAATCCATCTCGCTGGCCCGTATTCTGCACAGTAACAAGGCTCAATACCCCTTTCACGGAGTGCCGCCCGATGAACTTTAGACGCCTGACCTTGGTCCCCCTTTGCTTTTTTGCCTTGGCCGCTTGCACGGTTCAGCAGACCCCGCCGCCAGCGGCGCCTGCGCCGGAGGACTCTGAGGTTTCCTTGGTTCAAGACGGGGACCTAAACGCCCAAGAGCTGCGCACGCTCACCCGCATCGGTACTGACCAGCGTGTAGTCGCCGAATGGAAGCGGTTTTATAGCTCGTCGCGGAGAGGGCGCAAGTTCAGCCTATTTGAAACTCGCGATACGAATAAAGTACTTCGCTCTTTTTACGCCTACTCTCCGACGGTGGACACTCGGCTTCTGCGACCCGGCATTAAGGTAGTCGTGAATGGTTCCTGGTCCGGCCATTGGGTTTGGGACTGGACTTTGGGCTATGTGCAGATACAAGGTTACCGCGCCGGGGTCACCATTGAGAATCCGGTTTTTTTGGGACGAGTAAAATCGGCGACCGATACGCTACTTACCGTCGAGTTTCCCCGTCAGGAAAACTATACGGGAACCCAAGACCCATCTGGCTACGCGGAAATCGAAGTTCCCGTATGCCCAACGACCGGTGGGGCATCCGACTGTTTTGCGGTGAGCAGCACGCTTCGCGAAGTAGGTAGTCGGGTGTTCGTCCGCGGCATTCCCGTTTCCGCCACCTCGACTACTCTGCGGCTGGCGCAAGGCGCTCGCGTGTTTCAAGATTCGATACCCCTCCCGTTCAAGCCAACCAACGGTGACGCTAACGGAGATGGACGAGTCACGGCGGCCGATTCTTTAGTGGTGATCAACGCCGTGACACGCTACTTGAGCAACACTGGGCTTAGCTCCCTCGACCTTCTGACCCAACGGCAATTCACGGGAATCGAACGCATCGACATGAGCGGCGACAACCGCTTCACGGACCTAGATTTACTTTTGGTCTCGCAGAACTACACGCGACGTCAGAACGCCGACGTAAGAGATCTTTTCCACAACGCCGCGAATCCGCGTGATGTGAACGGTGACGGAACGATCACCGCGAGCGACCAGCTGGCGCTAATCAATGCCAACGTCAGATTATTGCCCACTGGCGTAAACAGCGTTGACCTGGGGGATTATCGCAATGACGCCTCGATTCTCTACATCGACGTAAACGCCGATGGTCGTTTCACCCCCCTCGACGTACTACTCGGCACCGGCAACTAACCGCAGGTACCCGCTTCCTTTTGAAACTACGATTTGGCGACAATCCGCGCGCCGGCGGGCGATAGCGGGCTAATCCACGAGTCGATTTCCGTGCCCTGGTTTTTGAACACGGCGGTGATCTCTTCTTGCACCATCATCGCCGTGGTTTCCGAAGCCGCCCACGCGAATAGGCTGGGGCCGGAGCCTGAGATCGAGCAGCCCAAGGCCCCGTGCTCCATCGCGATCGCCTTGGCCGCTTCGAAACCCGGAATCAGTTTGGCGCGCTGGGGCTCTACCATCCAGTCGGTAAAGCTGCGCTTGATGAGGTCGATGTCGCCCAAAAAACAGCCGGAGAGAAAACCACCGAGCGAGGCGGTTTGCTTCACCACGGTCGCCAACGGCACGTTTTGGTCGAGCGACTTCTGCGCCTTGGGCGTCGGCACCTTCAAGTGCGGGTACACGAGCACGCAGAAAATTTCCGTCGGCAGGGGAATCGACACGACGTCCATCGGGTCCATCGATCGGGTGAAGGTGAGGCCAC
The DNA here is from genome assembly GCA_041736915.1 of Bdellovibrionota bacterium. Lineage (GTDB taxonomy): Bacteria > Bdellovibrionota > FAC87 > UBA2466 > UBA2466 > JBGSST01. Next base: position 2,019 of record JBGSST010000013.1, on the reverse strand, counting down.
CGTATAGGCAGGGGGTCACGTTGTCGGGGTGAGGCGCGCCGCCCGTGGCCTCTTCGCCAAGGAGGGCGTAACGGAGCAGCTCTTCCCTAGAAAGCTGCGGATTCAAAAACTCGTTCAGCGCCACTAGCGCCGCCACGGAGCTTGCGGCACTGCCGCCCATACCGGCCGCAAGCGGGATCCCCTTTTTGATATCGACGGTAAAACCCATCGGCAGCCTCAGCTCGTCGAGCAGCGCCACGATGCCGGCGGTGGCCGTGTTCTTACGCGGATCGGTCGGCAGAGAAGTGCAGTCCGCTTTAGACACGAGGTGGTTGGCGGCGGTAATCGACTCGATGACGAGCCCCGGCTCGGCGGCGCGCGTGAGGGTGACCTCATCGCCCAGGGCGGGAAAGCTAAAGCCCATCACGTCGAACCCCACGCCCACGTTGCCCACGGTGGCCGGCGCGAAGGCGGTCACCTGATTCGGGTCGCTCGAATGGTCGCTCACGGTAACCTCTCCGGTAATGATGGAGTTAAGGTATCTTTGTCCAGGGGTGGAGCTTTGCCTGCATTGCCGCGCCGGGGGCGTAATCCTTCATGAGCTGCTCCACTCGGCCGCGAATACTTTCCGCAGCCTCCTGGTTCAGGAATTTTACCCGCAAACGGCGAGATAGGACATCATCCACCGATCGCGCCATTTCTTCGCGAAAGCCGAATACGACTTCGGCCTCGATGTGGGGCAGCGTGTGATGTAAGCGGGCCCCGAGACCATCCTGCGCAAGCTTGGCAATCTGGAGTGCTTCGCCGCCATAGTTGTCGGCTAAACTCTGCGCAATATCTGGCGCCAGCCCCGCGGCCTCGAGCCGTACGGCAATCGAAGTGTCGAAATCTTTGGCCCCCACCAGGCCAATCTTATGCGTGTGGCAGGCCCCTTTGGCCTTAAGCCCACCGGTTTTAATGGCGAAGTTCACGGTATCGAGGGCCATCTTGCGGTAGGTGGTCCATTTGCCGCCGGTGATCGTGATGAGTCCGGACGGGCTTCGCGTTAGGTAGTGGTCCCGGGAGATGCCGGCGGTGTTCCCCGCGCCGGGGTTACTGACTAGCGGCCGCAAGCCCGCCCACGTGGCGAGAATGTCGTCGCGCGTGACCTTCACGTCGAAGTAGCGGGTCAGCTCGCTCAATATAAAGTCGATCTCTTCGTCGGCCGGCTTCGGCTTGTCGACGATCTTGGCCGGAATGTCGGTGGTGCCCACCAACGTATGCCCCAGCCAGGGCAGCAGGAACAGCACGCGGCCATCCTGCGTTTTTGGGATCAACAGGCCCGTAGCGGGCGGCGAAAACTTTTTGTCGAGCACGATGTGGGCGCCCGAGCTGACGGTGAGAATGGGTTCCACTTGCGGGTCGTCCATCTGGCGGATTTTGTCGACGTAAGGGCCGCACGCGTTGATGACGGTGGGGGCGGCCACCTCGAATCGATCGCCGGTTTCTTTGTCTTCCACCTGCAGGCCGGCAATCTTGCCCTGACGTTTGAGCAGGCCCGTGACCTCGACGTAGTTCGCCACGGCGGCGCCGTGATCGGAGGCCGTGCGCACGAGCGCCACGTTCATCCGCGCGTCGTTGAACTGGGCGTCGTAGTACACGACGCCACCGCGCAAGCCTTCGCGCTTGAGCATGGGAAACTGTTTGGTGAGGGCGGCCTCGCCGACGAACTGGCTGGAGTTGAGCCCCGACCGACCGGCAATCCAGTCGTAGAGCTTGAGCCCGGCAAGGTAATACGGCACCTCAAAGCGCGAATAAAGCGGAGTCAAAAGCGGCAAAGGCTTTACGAGGTGGGGCGCGATTTTGAGCAGAATCGCCCGCTCGTGCAGAGCCTCCTTCACGAGAAGGTACTGCCCGCGATCGAACTGCTTCACCGCTAGCTCGAGGTAGCGCACGCCACCGTGAACGAGCTTGGTGCTGCGGCTCGACGTGCCCGACGCGAAATCGAACCGCTCCAGTAACGCCACCCTACGGCCGCGGGCGGCGGCGTCGAGCGCAATG
>JBGSST010000463.1:0-1575 GCA_041736915.1 Bdellovibrionota bacterium | reverse complement strand
ACGTGCTCGAAGCGCTGGGCCGGGGAGATGGCGTGATGCAGGCGCTGGAGTGCCTGCTGCGTTTGCGCCAGGCCGCGTGCCACACGGGATTGCTGCCGGGGCAAAGTGCGCCGGACTCGTCGAAGTTTCAGCTGCTGCGCGAACGGCTCGAAGAGGTCGTGTCCGAGGGGAACAAGGCTTTGATCTTTTCGCAGTGGACGAGCCTGCTCGACCTGCTCGGCCCCACGCTGGACGCCAATGGCTTGGCCTACTACCGCATCGACGGCAGTACCAAAGCCGAAGACCGCCAGAAGATCGTGGAGTCGTTCCAAAGGGAGGGCGGCCCGCAGCTGCTCTTGATGACGTTGAAGGCCGGCGGCGTGGGGCTGAACCTCACGGCCGCGGACCACGTGTTTCTCGTCGACCCGTGGTGGAACCCGGCGGCCGAAGATCAGGCGGCCGATCGCGCCCACCGCATCGGACAGGACAAGCCGGTCTTCATTCACCGCCTGGTGAGCAAGGGCACGGTCGAAGAAAAAATCCTGGTTCTCCAAACCGCCAAACGCGCGGTGGCCCAGAGCGCGCTGTCGGGCACCGCGGCGGCGGGAATCACCAAAGACGACCTCATCGCGCTACTCGCCGACTAACCCGACCGAACTTGACCAAAGGGACCAAAGGTATCCGTTACATTCTGTCCAACTGGCGGGACAGAATGTAACGGATACCTTTGGTCAGTTTTATGGCGACTCGCTCGCGGCCACTACGTAGCGTTCGAGCTCCGGCAGGGAGTCGTAGAGCTGGGTGGGGTCCTGCAGCACGAAGATCCGATTCTGGAAGCTGTCGATCTTGTAGGTTTGGTCGCAAATCCGCTTTACGTCGAAGGCGAGTACCTCGGGTTGGTCACTCAAGGAGTAGGTCGACTCCGCGTGCGACGACAAGATGCCGGCGCCAAAAATTCGCCGTCCGGCGTTGGTCTCGGTGAGCGCGAACTCGATCGTGAACCAGAAGAAACGCTCGAAGCGCTCCAGCCTTCGGGGGTCGTGCATGTGGCGCACGGCCATCTTGCCGTACTCGGCACAAAAATCGGCGTAGGGGCCGTTCATGAAGAAGGGCAGGTGCCCGTAAAGATCGTGAAAGATGTCGGGCGCCGGCGTGTAGTTCACGTCGTTGGCGTCGCGAATGAAGTTGCCGATGGGGTACTCCCGGCGGGCGAGCGCGGGGTAAAAGCTGTCCCCCGCTTCGAGCCCCTCCACGGGAATTCCCGTCCAGCCGGTTTTCTTGAGCAGACGGGCGTTCACGTCGGCCAGATCGGGAATCTGGCCCGGGCTCAAACCCAAGGCCTCCACCCCCTCCGCAAAGAGTGGCACCGCCATCGACCGGCGGTTTTCTTCGAGGTTGGTGAAAAGAAATCGCCACGTGGCGACCTCCTGCGTGCTGTAACGACGGTAAACCTGACGCTTGAGCGCTTTCCCGTTCATCGGCTCCAGCTCCTCCAGTAGTCCATCCATTCGCAGTCACTCACGCCGAGGTTGGGGTTGAGCGGACGGCGGGTATCGATCATCACGGCCACCTCGTTCGTGAAGGTGGCGCCGGCGC
>JBGSST010000453.1:0-30469 GCA_041736915.1 Bdellovibrionota bacterium | reverse complement strand
AGCTTTTGGCGTTGCCCGGCATTGGCCCGTGGACGGCAGAGTACATCGCCATGCGGGCGTTGCGGGACCCCGACGCGTTTCCGTTCAGCGATCTCGTGGTGAAGCGCGAGCTGAAAGTCTTGGGCGAACAGGTAGACCTCGAATCGTGGCGGCCGTGGCGCGCGTACGCCGTGATCTATCTTTGGAATCGCGCGGGCTTTATGAATGCGCAGAAACCGGGAGTTAAACAATGAATGGACCTTGGAAAACGACCTTCCCGTCGCCCATCGGCGAGCTGACCCTCGTGGCTTCCACTAAGGGAATCACTCATCTTTACTGGGATGGGGAAATGCATTTCGAAGAGATCGGGGACGACGAGAAGACGGCGCCTCCGTTTCTGGCGGCGGCCAAAAAACAGATTCTTGAATACTTCGCCAAGAAGCGAACGAAGTTCGACGTGCCTTTGGATCTCAAAGGAACCCCGTTTCAGCTCACCGCCTGGAAGGCCCTGCAGAAGATCCCCCACGGCCAAACGTGGAGTTACCAGGAGCAGGCCGAGTGGATGGGCGACGCCAAGAAGGCCCGCGCCGTCGGGGCGGCCAACGGGATGAACCCGGTGGCGATCCTCGTGCCTTGCCACCGCGTAATCGGTAAGAACGGCCACCTCACGGGCTTTGCTGGGGGCTTAGGTGTGAAGCAGTACCTACTTGAACTGGAAGGGCTGTCCTTGAACTTTACACCGGCTTAAGTCCTCGATTCTCCGTCTCATTCGGTGTTTTCCGGCACTTGAATCGAAGGCGGTGTGTTCTGCCCGTATACACTTTAGGCTCAAACCCGCTGCGCGGTTGAGCGTGAATACCGTTGGTATACGCGTTGCAATTACTTCCCTTCGACGCACCTACATTGTTTGCCTGGCTCATCTTAGATTTTCTCATCTCGACGCCAAATCCGAAGATTAACAACTTGGTAATTGGAGGCACACCCATGAGATCAACGTGGATGGCTCTAGGAATCGTAATTGCTTTGTCGCTAACGGCTTGTCAGAAAAAGAATGCCCTCAAGGACGTTCAGTCCGAAGAGGATAAGGCCAAAGCCACCCCGATGGGACGCGCGATCTACTCGACCGCGTTCGGTCAGCGCTCCGGAGATCCCGCGGCGCTCACGAACAACAACTTTAGTAACTACAACCCGAACGGTTTTTTCGCCGGCGGCAATAGCGGCTACTCCGCTAACCCCTTCGAAAACCCCGTCGCCTTCAAGCTCGACTCGTTCATGCCGAACTTGACCTCGGTGCCTACTCCGCAGTGGCCGTTCATCCGCCGCTGCGATCCGTCACGCTTCACCATGGAAAAACAGATGGTGTTGGAAGTGGCGACCCGCAGCCGCCTTTACCCGCACCTCTACGGATACAAGAAATACATCCCGGTTCGTTACGCCGTCGCGGTGGGAACCGCGGCCGACGAAGCGGCCAACCAGTCGCACCGGCGCACTATCCTGCGTCGGGATTACGACGGCCATTCTTACATTCCCGTGGGTGCCGCGAACACTACCGGACCAACCGGCGGGCACTTCTACTACGACGTGAATGCCACGGGCGCCCGTCACGACTTCATCAACGGCTTCATGTGCTTCTTTAACCTGGTGCCCGTGACGACCGAAGTGGTCGGCCAAGTGCCCATCCCAGTTGGTTCGGGTTACAACGCCCACAACTGGCACTACATGCACTACGGCGGAACCTACACGAGTGCGGCGGACCTCGCCGATGTGGCGACGGGCTTGAAAGCCTCGCGCCTGTTCAACAAGATTGAAAATGAAAATGTGCTCTTGGCCCCCCCGCAGATTGTTCCGATCTACGTGGCGGATTTTCGTCAAGAGATCACGGACCCTGACAACAATAACGTAGCGGTGCCCATCCTGCGCGCCGAGAACATCAATCAGCTGCCCCGCATGTACGAGCTAACCTCGCCGGGCCGCAAGATCTTCAATTTGCCGAATATCTGGAAGCACCGCGACCGCGTCACCCAAGTTCTCTCTCTGGACCGCACGCTCGGCGGCTGGCCCGTGAAGGGATACGAAGGCGTACCGCAGCTGCTCGACTGGTTGGCATACTCCGGTACGGCCGGCACGGTCATCGCGGCGAGCTACACGCCTATCGTGCTCGACCTCGGCGCCCGCGGCATCATCACCTCGAGCGACCGGCACGGCACCTTCTTCAACACCGGCATGTACCGCAACTTCGCGGACAGCAATCCGGCTACGATGTACGACGTTCGTTACCAAACCGCTTGGCTGGGTGGCGAGATCGAAAACACGGGCTTAATCAACTCGGTGGCCCCTCACTACCGCCCGACGATGAAGGACGGCTTTTTGGTCCTCCCCGACGCGAACGGTTTGGTTAAGGATGCGCGCAACCTGCTAGGCCAGTTCACGCCGGTAACGGTGCTGGGCTCGACCACGACTTACTCGAACGGTTACCAGGCGCTCGCCGCGATGACCAACAAGAACTGCTCGGTGCAGTCGGGTGATCCGAAAGCCACGTTCCTTGGCCCCTGGGATCCGATGTACTACACGCTGAAAATCTGGATCGACAAAGACCGCAACGGTCACGTCCATACGAGCGCGGTAGCGTCGCATTCGGAGCGTAAAGAGCTCTACACGCTGGCCGAGGCCGGAGTGGCCGCCATCAACGTGTGCAAGCTTTATGATCGCCAAGAGTTCGACCAGTACGGCAACGACACGTCGATGCGCTCGGCCTTCTTGTACATGCCCGGCGAAACCATCATCGGCAACGAAGCCGAAATCTTGAATCGCCTCTACACCGGGCAGACGGCTTACGGTGCGGCGGCCGAGTTCCGGGTTACCGTCGATATTCGTTTCCGCGCCAATCCGGCCAACTACCTGGATAACGTCGAATCGAGCAACTATGGACGGTAAGAGCCAAAGAGTTAGTTAAGCGGTTTTACCGCCGCAGCTTGATCCCTGCCCAGCGGTACAACCGTAGCAATGTTGATTGACGGCAATCGTGCGGCGAACCAAGTCGTCGTACGAAAAATCAGCCACGGAAGCGGAGTGACGGCAAACCACTCCGATATCCAACATCTGATTGAAGTCGCAGTCATACAGTCGACCATCCCAGCTGACGGACACTAAGCCTCGGCACATGACCCCCGCGGCGGCCGCGGGGTTGTAGGCCTGGACGAGCCGCGAAAGATAATCGTCCAGGCTTCCACTCTCGACGAGAAAGTCGAGAAAACGCGAGACCGGCAAGTTCGTGATGGCGAACAGCTGGTTGAACTCGATCCCGAAAAGCTCCTTGAGTTCCCGCTTGTAGTCCACTTCCAGCTTTTCTTGATTCGGGGCGAGCGAGGCTCCGCCCGGATTGTAGACGAGGTTTAACGTGAGCCCCGTGCCGGGTTTTCCGTAGCCGACCTCGTTCAAAAGCTGCAAAGCGCGAATCGATTTGTCGAACACTCCGGTGCCCCGCTGCTTGTCCACGTTGCTTTTGCTGTAGCAGGGTAGGGAGCTGACCACCTCGACGCCGTGGCGGGCGAAAAACTGCGGCAGGTCGCGGTAGCTTTCGGCGTGCATAATAATCGTGAGGTTGCAGCGCACGACCGTTTTCTTGCCCAGCTTAGTAATCTCTTCGACGAACCAACGAAAATTAGGGTTCATCTCCGGCGCCCCGCCGGTGAGATCCACCGTGGTGATTTCCGGATGCGCGATCGCCTTCAGGCATTCGGTCATCGTTGCCTGGGTCATGATCTCCGTGCGATCGGGCCCGGCATCCACGTGGCAATGCGAGCAAACCTGATTGCACATCTTGCCCAGGTTGATCTGCAGCGTGTGGATCTCCAGCGGTTTGAGCGGCGACAGCCCCGTTTCCGCCAGCTTGCTGGAGAATTTGGGCAGCGCCTCGACCGCGGGGCTCGAGTGATTGAGCGTTTTTAGCTGCGTGTTCGTGTCCGCGAGCGGAGCCTGGCGAAACGCGAGCGACTTTCGAATAGGGGTGATTTCCGGCACCCCCGAATTCTAATCATGATTAGGCAGCCGGGGGAACCACGACTTCGGGTTTGCCGGATTTTCCGAACGCGAGGGCTTTCGTGGGGCAGACGTCGATACAGCCGCCGCAGCCGATGCACACCGTGTCGTGAAGCCCGAACGAGCCCAGGGTGGGCTTCTTGTCTTTGTGGGCGTACGACGCCACGTCGATGCCCATGGGACAAGCCTTGGTGCACAGATTGATGCCGGTGCACTTTTCGTTGGCCTGCACCGCAAAGCGCGACTTGGTGTACTTGCCGCTAAGCTCCATAAACTTGGCGAGTGGGCAGCCGTAGCGGCACCAGATGCGGGTGCCCCAGAACGGGTAGGCCGCGATGCCGATGACCGAGCCGAACATGAAGTCGATAAAGAAGTCTTGAACTTGACGCACTCGCATTACGGCGTCGGGGGCGGCCACGATCTTCATCGAATCGAAAAGCAACAGGGCTCCGAAAGCGCAGGCGAAGAACATCACCGCTTTTTGAATCCAGTGGCTACGGTTTGCGGCCTCACCGCGCGGCGTGCCTTCCTTCACCCACTTCTTGCCCCACACCGTGATTCCCACGGTTTCGGCGAGATTTCCGCAGGAGCAGATCCAGGAGCAGTAGCGCTTGCCGAAGAACCACACGCCGATAGGGATCACGACGAACAGGTATATCGCCATGCCGGGGCTCGTGAATCCGGGGAACAGGTAGACGTGGGCGGTTTTCACCGGGTCGCCCATCTTGTCGTTCCAGAAGTCCGCTCCGCGCATCAGGGGGAGAATCACGAACGGGAGAAGAAAAAAGCCCACCCCCTGCACGAGGAAGATACTGGTGAACTTCTTTTTCTGGTACGGGCTCAGCCCGGCGGGCAGCACCGACTTGAACGAGTAAACGTTCTTGTTCCCCAGTATGGCTTTGGCCGCGATGCCGCAGACCAGGCCCGTGTAAACCAGCATGTACCAGAACGAGAGGTTCTTACCCAAAAGCCGGGTGTCGGCCTCGGGTCCGAAAAGCTCGAACGGGTATTTGTATATCGCGTAGAACGCGATGGTGGCGGGCACAAAAAGGATGATGAACAACCACTCGGCACGGGTTCGTTTCATATCCCTAAATTATACATCGCCAGGCGTAAATCAGTGGAAGGAAAGCCCGGGCCGCGAAACGCGGCCCGGGTCCTGATTAGTTCTTGGCGTTGGGATCTTTGAGCACGCCGGCGAAGAGGACTACGTCCGTCTCGGTGTCCTTGATCTCAAAGTAGAAAGGACGGTCCGCGCGGAAGTAGAAAGGCGGATTCACGGCGACCGAAGTCGCGCGAATGCCACCTACCACGGTGACCGCGGCGGCCTCGGCACCTTCCTCGACTACGTCGATGACGGCCTTGTGAATGATCTTGTTGATCTTGATCGCCTCACCCTCGGCTACGTTCGGGAACTGGGCTTGGTTCGAGAACGCTACGTTTACCCCGAGCGCTTTGAGCACGCCGACCATCTCGTCGTTACCGTACTCGATGGAGAACCGGGGAATCGTGATCGTGCCTTCGCGCACGGCCAGCTTCATCCCTTCGAGCTTGCGCAAGTCGATGTTGGACAGAAAGTCCGAACCTTCGGCCGGGAGGTACATCGACATCACCATCCGCTTCGTTTTGCCGAACGGGATCTGTACCGCCTCAACGCTGCCGTCCTCCGACCGGTAGTACGGGAACTTTCCCCCTTGGGTCATGAACTTCGTCTTCGTGGTTTTCGCAGCCACGGTTGTGAAGTCACCCTCGCGCGTGTTCTTCTTGTCGAACGACTTGTTCCAATCGCCTTTGAAGTAGATCGCGTTCACGAGGTAGAAAAGCTGCTCTTTGGGAATCGGTCCCGCGAGCACTTTCTTGATTTTGCCGTGAGTCTTCTCACTGGCCCAGCCGTTGATCTTGCCCAGGAACGAATCGTCCTGGAAGTCCTCGGTCCGTAGCTCGGCATCGTGCGCTCGTTGATTGAGCGCTACGAAACCGGGCAGGAACTTGACCCGTTGATCGGCGTTGCCCCACATGGAGTTGGCGATTTCCAGCTTAACCTTTTCGTCAGCGCCTTGCAGCGAGCTGCGTAGCAACGACCAGGTATCGGCCAGGCTTTCCATCGACTCCGTGCGATTCAAGCCTAGCAACGACGCCAGCTCGTTTTGCGTTGAACCGGCCGAGCCGGCGTACGCCATGCTGACCGCGGCGTGAATGCTGAAGGCGGACAGAAACAGGTTCTTGGACTTTTCCGTCTTTTGAATCTGGTTCAGGACTTTGTAGTTGAGATTATTGATTCCGGTGCTGAGCGGGCTTTTGGCCGTGTCAGCGGAAGCCAACGACGTCACGACGGCGAAAGCCATCGCCACGCGTGCGAATTGAATTTTCATGGTTTACTCCCCAAGCAAACCCACCAACACCTGCTCCATGAGTTCCCCAAATTGAACTCAAGTAGGGCCCACGTACCAGGTCCATCCGCTTACCGCAAGTTGACCTGAGCCAAGTTGTGACTAAGTTACGACGCATGCGAATGAACTTCTTGAGCCGCTTGGCCCTGACTACGTTGACCATCCTGGCGATTCCCTACGTCGTTTCGGGGGTGACCGTGGATGGCCCCTTCACCGCTTTTCTGGCGGCCTTGCTGCTTTTGTTCTTCAACGTCACGCTGAAACCATTGCTCATCGTGCTCACGTTGCCTTTGTCGGTGCTTTCGTTGGGTTTTTTCCTGTTCGTGGTGAATGGTATCGTCTTTGGCCTGATGGCGTCGTTCATGCCGGGCATTCACGTGGCCGGTTTCGGTGCGGCCTTCGCGGCGGCGCTGTTGCTTAGCGCGGTCAGCTGGCTCGTGAACTTGGGCACCTCTCAGCAGGATGGGCGGCGGATCGTCGTGCTTCGGCACGGCCGGTTTGGTGGTGGCCCGTTCAACGGCGGTCCGGGTGACGAAGGCCCTCGTAGTCCGGGTGGCAATCCGATGCGCGATCTCAACTAAGCGCGGGCTACTCCCACTTCACGGTTTCCTTGGCGTAAAACCGCGTGCGGTTCATCAGGAAGTAAGCGACGCCCCAGATAACCCCCCAGCACATGCCGATGGTGTGGGTTCGGTAGCTGACGTGCGGGTCGATCTGCGACGGCACTAGCATGGCAAAGGTAAAACCCACCGCACGCAGCCAGCGCGAGGCTAGGCTGGAACTTCGCTCCAGAAACAAGAACAACGTCAGCCAGAAGCCGGCCATTCCGTACACCACTCCCGAGATTCCCAGCAGGTTTACATTCGGCTCGTACGTGAATAATGCCGTGGTCGTGACCACGATGCCCAGAATGAAAGTTCCCACTGGGTAGATGAGCGGGCCGAAGAAGCCGTAAAGGTGGTACGCGAGAATCGCTAGCGGAAAGCAGTTGCTCGCTAGATGATTCACGTCGCGGTGAATGAGGAAGCTGGTGACGATGCGCCAATACTGTTTGTCCACGAACACCAGGGTGGGCGTAGCTTCCATCCAAGCCCCCCAGGTGTAGGGGTATTGCCAGTGAACGGCCGAGATCACGGTCACGATCGCGATGGAAATCGTCGCCACTAGCCGGCTGTGTTTGCGCGGCGGCTGCGAGAGCATCGTACTTTTGATCACCGGCTGAAAATGGCCTTCGCGCGGGAGCTCGTTCTGGCCGTCTAGGCCGTTCTGGTTTTCATCGTCGGGCATGGGGCGGAGCTTACTTCTTTTTTGGCTCCAACGGAATCTTCACGCGGCCTTCGGCCCCTTCGATCGTGACCCGGCCGTTGTAGGCTTTGAAGCCGGGCTTCTGCAGGGTTAGCTTGACCGACGAGCCGCAGGCCACGTCGAGTGTGGCGGGGGTGATTCCCCGGGCTTCCTCATTCAAGGTAATCCGCGCGCGTGGCGGGACACTGGCGACTTTGAGGCGGCACGAGGCCACGGTGCGGGCTACGTCCTTGGCGGCAAGATTCGCGTTGCGCGCGCGTACGTAAGCACGCCCCGCGAAGAGTACTAGGAAGAGACCAATCGCGATCGCCACTCGCTTAAGCCGAAGCCGCGAGAAACGCGTGGCCCCTAACGGCATCCAGCCGCGGTAAGAGTTATCCACGCCCTGCAGCTCGATGCGCGGATGGGCGGCTTGAGAATCGAGAACGATCTCGTTCTCCTGCCGGGCCGCGATCAGGTGCGCGAGATTGGGACCAATTGATTCGTCCGCCCGTTGTTTTTCTTCTTTGAACAAGACTTCCAGATGGCCAGCTAGTGAGCTCTGGCCGTAGTCGGGGGCCTCGTCTTCGAGATACCGCTTCAGGTCGTGCGCCATGTCGCCGGCCGAGGCGTAGCGCGCGGCGGGATCGCGCTCGAGCGCCCGTTTCAGGATCGGGAGTAGGCCGGCGGGAATGCGCGGATTGCTTTCGTGCAGCTCGGGTAGGTCGCGGGCTTTGGCGCGGTCGATGAGCTCGACTTCGCTGCCGGTGCCGTAGGCCGGTTCACCGAGAAGTAGCTCCAACAGCACAAGTCCGGTCGCGAAGATATCGCTCGCGTGGCCAAGGGCCTCACCGTTCGCCTGCTCGGGCGACATGTACTGTAGCTTGCCGCGCACAATTCCCACCTGCGTTCGGTTCAAATTCGTGGCGCTGGCGATGCCGAAGTCGACGAGCTTTACGTGCCCATCGTACGAAACCATTACATTGTGCGGAGAAATGTCGCGGTGGACGATCCCTAGCGGTTTTTTCCCTTTCGGCGGAATGCAAAAGTAAGCGTGCTCCAGCCCCTGGCAGGCTTGCTGGGTAACGTAGGCCGCGAAACTGGGCGGAATTCTTTCGCCCCGCTCGCGAAACTGGTGAATTACGGTGGCGAGATCGGGCCCGTGCACGTACTCCATCACGAGTAGCAGGTTGCCGTCTTCTTCGATGAAGTCCACCACCTGAACTACGTTGGGGTGGTTCATATTGCTGTTCAGATTGGCTTCGCGTTTGAAGCGGTGAACGGCCTCGTCGTTGTCGAGTACGCTCGGAACGATTCGCTTGATGGCGAACTGCTTCTGAAATCCGCCGGCCCCCTGGGCGGTCACCCGGAACACTTCGGCCATACCTCCGCGCCCGAGCAGCTGCTCGAAGGTGTACTTGCCGATTTGGAATACTTTGAACGCCATTTTGGTGCGGGGTCTCCCTAAGGCGTATCGGTAGAAATCGGTGGGGGGGTAAGGGGAAAAGGACGTAGCGGTCATTGCGAGGCCCCTGCGGGGCCCCGTAATGACCGGGTGGGCTACCGCGGCCTTTCGAGTACGAAGAGGTGCTTTCCCGCAACGGTGAGCCGCCAACCGTACTTATCGGCGAGCCAGCGAAAGGTTGTTTCGTGAAAGAAGACCACGTGCGTTGGGTCCCGTATGTAGTACCACTCGGAAAACACGGTGTTCTCGGTCCACGTTTGGGTAAGCACGGCAATTCGGCCGCCGGGGTTGAGTATTTTCTGCAGTAGCGCAAAGTCCTTGGCGGGGTCGTGAAAGTGTTCCGCCGCTTCGGTGCACGTAATGAAGTCGTAGGTTCGCACGAGAAACTCGGGGTGGTTCGCAAAGAAGGGGTCGAACCCCTCGGTCGGATAACCAGCCTCGCGGAACATCTCTACCAGAGCGGGGCCGGGGCCGCAGCCGTAGTCGAGCCCGCTGCCGCCGGGCCGCACGTGCGGTGCGATCGCATTGAAGACCGGGAGGAGATACTTTCGATACTGCGGATCATCGAGCTGGTTTTCGTGCTGCTCGTAGCGGGACTGCTCTTCTTCCGCCGGCAGGAAGGATTCGGGCGGTACGAACGTGAGCCAGCAGACCGTGCAGCGGAAATAGCTCCGGAGCGGGGTTTTTCCTTCGCATAGAAGTGGTGCTTTCGGCGTGGCGCAAAGCGGGCAGGTAAGGGTCATGCCGAACGGTTATTGCATGGCTACGTGCTTTTTTCTGCGGAAAAGATGGTACTCCTGGCGCTTAACCACGAGCTTCCACTCGTCGCCCTTGGGATGCCAGCCCCGGATGCTTTTCGCGCAGTACCATTCGATGTTTCTCTCACGCAGGTAATCAAAAAGGCGGTGCCGGTTCTTGGCGATCTCGGGGTTCACCTTTCCGTCGATATTGATGACCTTGTCGCGCAGGTAACCCAACGTGCCCGACTCAAGGGCGGCTAGCTCGGCGTCGCGCGGCACGTACTCTTCGATCAAGGGAAGCAGCCGCAGGTAACGAGGATTGGAAAAACGGCCGCGGTAATAGCGCACTTGCATGAGAACGAGGGGAATCAGCAGCAGGCGTAGAGTCACGTGGTAGCTGAGCGGGAAGCCGAAGTAGGTACTGGTCTTCCAACGTTCGAGAAATCTCTCCAGGTACTGGGCCGCGACGACTAACGACAGAACACAAAAAGGGGCAAGATAGCGGAAGTAAAAGTAGGCGGCAAAACTGGTGTACAGGTACCAGCCACTCAGCAGAAACATGGAGATGAGTAGGCACAGCGGGATACGCCACTGATGATCCTTGTTCAAGAAAATCCGAAAGCAGCCCAGCGCGATCGGCACGGTGAGAATGGCCTTGGCGGCGATCGACCAAGGCTTCTCAATGCCCACGAAAGGAAAGTAAGGATTGGCTACGTTGATGATCGCTTCGAACATAAGCAACCAGCGCATCGGATTGGCGCCAAACTTTTGTACCGCCTTTCCGCTTATTGGCATTAGCGAGCCAAAGCCAAAATAGCTATAGGCCCACCAGGGAGAAGACACGAGAAACGCCGGCACGCCTATCTCCAACGCGGCCTTAATGGACCTAGTCTCGAAAAGTACTAGCCCCGCGACGACCACGATGAAAAAGCCGGCGTCTACCCGGGCTAGCACTAGAAAGCCGCACAGTACGCCGAACAGCATACGCGCGCGCGAGGTGCTTAACCCCTTTACCTGGTACAGCCGCCACGCCATTGCGTAGAGCAGGGTGGTGAGGCCGGTCTCTAGCCCATTTAGGTACTGGCGAAAGAAGTACGGACAGGTAGTCGATAAGGCGAAGGTCACACCCAGTAAGCACGGCGCCGGGCTTCGGCGTTGGTCGCCGGTTTGAAATCGGCGGCGATCTTGCCCAGCACGTGCGAGGTGGCAAGCCAGATCAAAGTAGCGAGCAGCAGCACGAGGCGTAGCGGCTCGATGCGGTCGGCGCCGTAAAGCAAGTAGATCGGCGCCGTCAGGAAAACCCAGAGTGGCTGAAAGCCGTTGGTCCATTGGGTACCGTCGATTGTTAGCCCTTTTCCCATGGCCAGATTTCGGGCGACGCTTAAGGAGTAGTAGCCGTCTTCGGTAAGCGGCGAGTCGATCAGTCGGGTTCCCGGCTGCAACATGAACAGGATGCAACCGGCCATGGCGATAACTAGGACGGTAATGGCCGGGTTGAGTAAGGGGGTGGCGCGATTGAGCATTTGCTAATTTTAGCGTGTTTTTTCGGCCGCGGAGTAGAATGCCGCGATGAGAATCTCACCACTATTTCTGCTGAGCGTAATTTTGGTCGGCTGCGCGTCGACTCCTTCCGGCTCTTCGGTGGACATGCCCCCTGCGGACTTCGTTGTAGTCACGGATCTCGACCCGACTATTCTGATCGAATCCCGTTACTACGGCTCATACAACTTCATCGGCGGCCCCGTGCGCGGTTACGTGACCGCGCAATGTCGCCTGGCCCGGCCCGCCGCGGAAGCCCTGGTAAAGGTGCAGGCGCGGCTCAAGGACCAAGGCTATCGGCTCAAGACTCATGACTGCTACCGTCCGCAAAAAGCGGTAAACCATTTTATCGAGTGGGCGCGTGACCTGTCGGACCAGCGCATGAAGGCTGAGTTTTATCCCGAGGTGCCGAAAAACGAAATTTTCTCGCGAGGGTACGTGGCGTCCAGGTCGGGCCATTCGCGCGGCAGCACGCTCGATCTCACGATTGTTCGCAGCCACCGGGAGAACGTGCCTCTAGACATGGGCACGCCGTATGACTTTTTCAGCGACAAATCGGCCACCGCCAGCCCGGCCATCTCTTCCGTCGCAAAAAAGAACCGCGCGATCTTAAAGGACGCCATGGAGGCGGAGGGGTTCAAAAACTACGACAAAGAGTGGTGGCACTACACTTTGAAAAATGAACCGTTTCCCGATACCTATTTCGACTTCGACAACTAATACTGCGCAGGAGAGCGATATGTCACAACACACGGCTAAGGTTCAATGGAAACGAAACACCCCGGACTTCGCGTACGAGACGTACGACCGTACTCACGAGGTCAGCTTCGAGGGCGGCAAGTCAGTAACGGCCTCGTCGGCCAAAGAGTTTTTGGGTAAGCCCGAACTGGTCAATCCAGAAGAAATGCTGGCGGCGGCCCTGAGCAGCTGCCATATGCTGACTTTCTTGGCGGTGGCGGCCAAAAGCCGTTTGGTGGTCGAGAGCTACGAAGACACCGCTACGGCGATTCTCGACAAAAACGCCGCGGGTAGAATGGCGGTCACCAAGACGATCCTGCGCCCAAAAGTTACCTTCTCGAAAGACACTCCGGTGGCGAACGAGCGGCTGGTAGAGCTGCACGAGAAGGCCCACCGCAATTGCTTCATCGCCAACTCGGTGGCGTGTGAAGTGGTTACCGAAGTTTAACTATTCCCACTTACCCGTTTCGAGAGCTTTGAGGATATCGCGGACGCGGGCGGCATTGGCCCCCACGTCCCCTTTGCCGTCGCGCGACTTCGATCGGACGTCCACGACGGTGGCTTGCCGATTAGCGCGGAACCGCAGAATAACGTCGTCCTTGAAACGGAAAAAACCACTTTCGAAGATGGCTTCCAGCTCGTTGGCCTGGCGATCGTCGCGCGTGACCTTGATGTAGGAACGTTCCTCGAAAAGTTTTTTTGCCTGGTCCATTACTTCGGATGGTTGCCCGGGTAAAATTTTACTGGCGACATCACCGTAGTGTTTGCGCATGAGCTCTTTGAATGGCTCGGGGTAGCTCATGTCGCGCCCTTTGTTTTGGGGAAGTTCACTGGCCGCGGTAAAGCCGGGGATCTCATTCAGATCGGTCGTAACGTCGTTTAGCGGCGGAAAGGTCAGCGCTTTGGCCAGTAGCATCAGCACGAGCAGGAACGGGCCGTAACCCACCAGCGCCCCCACGTCGGCACGACTGCCGCGCATGAACTGCACCGTTTTCGCCACGGCTCCGCCCAGCGCGAGAAACGTGCCGGCGACGAAAAAGACAAAGCCCACGAGCGGGGGAAGCAAACGCACGTTGGCGCCGATGGGTCCGAGTAACGCCACGGCGAAACCTCCGTAGGCGACAAGTGCGGCCTTACTTCGATTCATCGTTCCACCCGCTCGATCTGCGAAACCTCGTCCGGCGTCAGTTTTATCTCGAGAGCGTCCAGATCCTGCCGCATGTGGATGGCGTCGGTGGTTCCCGTGAGCGGCATCATTCCTACTTGGCGGGCAAACGCAAAAATGACCTGCTCGGCGCTAACCTCCATCCGTTCGGCGATCGCTTCGGTGACGGGATGGCCGACGGCCCCGGGGTTGGCGGTGAGCAATGAAAAACCTTGGTAGATGATGTTCTCCCGCTTGCAGAGTTCGCGCACCGCCCAGTCCCAGCCGGTGCGGGCGAAGCAACGGTTCTGCACGACCATCGGTTTTACCTCGGCCTCCGCCAAGAGCAGCTCGAGCTGGCCGACGTTTACGTTGCTCACGCCAATGCGCTTGGCCTGGCCCGACTTGTGAAGTGATTCGAGAGTGGACCAAACCTGCCAGTCCTCATCGCCTAGGCCCGGGTGGTGGTAAGGACCGTGCAGCAGATAAGAGTCGAGGTAATCGACGTGGAGATGCTCCAGCGACTTTTGAAACGACTGCCTAACCTGTTCCGCAATGTCGGCCTTTGGATCATATGGAATGCGCTGGTCTTGGCCATCGACCGGCGTGAATTTAGTTTGCACGAAAACCTTGTCGCGCGAAGCGCCGGCCTCCCACAGTTTCTTCAGCGCTTGGCCCACCTGCGGCTCGTTATAGTGCTTGGGCTGATTGGCGGTATCGATTCCGGTGAAGCCGCAATCGAGTGCCATCTCGACTAGCCTCGCGGTGTTATCGCGTTTCCACGCGGTGCCGTAACAGATCCAGGGAGTGTGGGGCGTATTCATGGCGCCGATCCTAAACCGATCCGTTCGTTCTGGCGAATCGAACGATTCTGGTGAATTTAATTCACTTTATGAAACTAGGGCCGGCCCTAATCTGAATACAAGGGGAGACGGTCTCCCCGAGAGAAAATTTCCAAGGAGCCCACCATGAAGCAGTCCCCAGGGTTGTCCCCCCTAGTCCTTTCCATCGTTGCCGCCGCGAGTCTTACGGCTTCGGCCGAAACGCTCTCTCCCCCGCGCGGCGCCAACGTCGATCCGCTGGCCGCCAATTGCAACATTGGCCCGTTTCCCCAGACCAGCAAGGCCGGTAAGTACAACCAGCTTTGCGACATCATGCAGGACTCCGAGAAGTGCCTGGCACTGGTGAAGGATAAATTTCGCGAGGTAAACGGGAACGTAGCCGTTTACCCGGTAACGAATTTGGGCGAGCCTCGTATGCAGTATTGCTTGGACGTACTTCGCACCGCGCTGTTGAGGGACGACGGCGAGCAAAACGATTTGGCCGAATAAATGATAGCGACGACGGCCAATACCTGGAATTTGGGGCTCTCCGCCAAGCGACGCTTGGTGGAGAGGCTCCGCCAGGGCAATTCGGTGATTCCCTTCTCCGACGAGCCCGCGCTGGCTTCTTTGTGTGCCTGCTTGGCGCTACAACGAGAAATGGGGAACCGCGAGTTCGATCGGCTGAGCCCTTTCTTCGGCGTCGAACTGGCCCCCCGCGCGGCCAACCCGTGGGAGAGTGAAATTTTTCAGAATGGGGCCGAGATCGGTATCCGTTTTGTCCGCCGCGACGGTCGACCCTTGACGGTAAGGCACGCCGACTTCGCCGTGCTTCTCGCGCCCGAGTCGTTGGGGGACGACGGCGAGCTTAGGCAGGCCGTGATCTATCCGCAGCGCGTGGCGGAACGCTACCGGCAACGTGGCTTCGAGCTGGTGATTGTGCGCGACTGGATCTTGTCTTCGGCGCTGGCCCTGGATGAAGAAAATCACGTAAGCTATCTCCTCACCAACGAGTGGGAGATTCAGCAAAATATTTCCCGGCAGCAAGTCGAGCTAATGACCAAGCGGCAGCTTCCGTTCTTCGGTACGCACGACATCGTGGATCACTTGCTCGGCGCCAACGTCGCCCTCTATGAAGTTTTTCGCGACCTCTATCTAGAAACGAAACAGAAGCTCGACTGCGCCTTCGCGTCACCCAGCATGCCCTCGCGTTCGCGGCTGATTCTGTCGTACCTCATCGGCGTACTACTCGACGATCTCGCGCAGCCGAAGTGGTACGGGTCCGCCGCGCACGCGGGGCTGGTGCGTTATGCACTGGCGGCATTGAAGAATGCCCCGCCCGTTTGTCCGGCGTCGGAAGCACTGCCGAAGACCTTGCCGGGCCCGTTCCACGAGCTGATGGAGGCGTTACGCGCCAAGACGTCGGCCCCCGCCAGCCTTAGAATTCGATTCGAGATTCTGCTGACCGATCTGTTCCGGGCTCCGTTACAATCTTCGGTATGCACCCGCCCTTCCGCATCGGCACCCTTCTCGGCCTAAGCGTATGGCTAACGATACTTGTGGCGGCCGGTTGTAGTTTCGTGCCGGGTTCGCGCGTTCGGATCAAGATCGACCCCGCGGGGTTGCCGCGCCTCACGCCATCGGGAACGCGCTCGTACGATGCGTACCTGATCAACGTTTCCGGGCAGGGCATTTCACCCACGCTGAGCTCGGCCAGCATTGGCTCTTACACTCCGGATTGCGTGGAGGTCGGCATTTCGACCAAGCTGCTTACCGCACAGCAGCTCATTGACGGAGTCAGCCTCATTTTGCCGGCCGGCGTGGGGCGTAAGGTTCAGGTAGTGGGGGTCGCGTCATCCTTTGGAAGCTCCATCGTGGGCAAAGACGTTCCCGCACTTTTCGAGCAGGGAAGAATCCCGAAACTATACGAGCTGGCCGTGGCTACGAACCAGTCGATCCTGTTCGATCGCCGGATCGATTTGGATGCTTTCGCCGTGGAGGAGACCACCAATATCTTGGCGAAATGTACACCGACGAATCCCCCTCCCGTAGATCTCGATCCGAGTATGATTTTTGGAGTCGGCATTGCGGTGACGACCTTCAACACCGTCAGTCTGGGCGCGAACTTTGTGCAGGGCGTTTTCATGGATAAAGACACGGGGGCCCTCGAGCTGAAGACCAACTACCAGCCCGGCGGCAGTTTTCAGGAGAATCTACAGGTCACCCCCGACGGAAATTCGCTCACGGCCTGGAGAAAAAGTAACGGCGCGCATACGGAGTTCGACATCGGCGTCGATGGCGCCCTTTCCCCGCGCATTCTGAGTTCCTTCATCACCGCTTTCGCCGGATCGGATCTGCTCACCTTCACCCCCGATTCGCAGAAGGCGATCTTGGTGGGAAACAATTTCTTGGGCTTTACTAAATTCGCTCCGAATCGCTCTCTCGTGGACAACAATTCACTGAACTATGTGATTCCCGCGAATGAGATCTTCCTAACGGGGAGTCATCTCTACCTCGCCCAGAATGGTTTCTCGAGCGGATACAACGTGGTTTCCGCGCCTTTGCCGGAAAGCGGCGTCGTGAACGAGAATACCGCATTTACCTCCACCGGCGTCGACGGAGTCACGGCCGGGTTCATCGGCCGATCGGTGGCCAGCAGCAAAGGTATCTACCTGGCTTTCTTCGAATCCCCCACGCTCATCGTGCACTTTTACGCGTTCGACGGGCCCTTGCTGACGAGCTCGGGCGGCTCGGCCATGTTTAACGCTTCGATAGCCAGCCAAGTGCGAATCGCGGTTAGCCCGAATGAGAAGTTCCTCTACATCATTCCCGCAATCGGCACGATATCGGTTTATGCCCTGAACGAAGACGGCGGAATTAGTACACCCTCGGGGCCCGATGTGACCCTTGCCGGTGTGCGGGACATACAGGTGGACCCCACCTCCCGTTTTTTACTGGCCGGCATCTATGATGGGGGTACGAGCGAGTTACGCTCCCTCCCTATCGGGACTGACGGCCTGCCCGGGGCCGGCCAGTTACTCGGGGGCGGCGCACTGGCGCCCGAGCTAAACCGCTTGGTGGTTTACCCTATCCGGTAAGGTACAATTTGCCGAATGAACCGCTTTGTACTCGGGCTGGCCGCGCTCCCCCGTGAGGTGATATGCGCTTGAATTGGTCCCGCCGGCATTGGGAAAAGATCCTTTGCTGTCTCGTCTTTTTTGCCGCCTATCCGGGCGCGCTGTTGCTCTTTCACCCCAGCTCGCTCGCCGCCTTTCCCGCCGCGTGGCAATTCAAAACGTTGGCGCATCTTGCGTGGACCGTTCTGTGCTTGGGGCTCATTCATTACCGCACCGAGCTTGCCGGCCCCCGCATTGGCTGGGGGCTAGCGGCCTTCGCCACGATTTTGATCTTTGGCTGGGGCGGCGTGTGGCTCGGAGATTTTCCCACGGTGGGTAAGGGGATTTTGACGGCGAATGCCATGCTGGTGGCCGCCTTTATCGGCGTAACCGTCATTCGCTGGTTCCCTAATGCGTTTCAAACTCCCACCATGTTCATCTTTCTCGGGGCGGTCGTGCTATCGCAAACTTACGTGCATCGTGAGGAAGAGCTGGCCGCGCGCCAGCCCGCTTCCGCCAAGAAGGTGGCCCCGCGCAAAGCGGAGGAGACTACGATTCGCCGGTTGGTGCGCCTGGCCCTGGCGCACGAAGGGGTTCCTTATCAGTACGGCGCCATGATGGCGACGACCGGAAGGCTCGACTGCTCGGCGTTCGTCCAGCGCGTGTTCCGTTTGTCGGGCTTCGATATCTCGCGCTCGGCCTGGGATCAGTTTCAGGACGAACGTACGATCGCGTTGACCAAGGAAATGGAACTTCTGCCCGGCGATCTGGTTTTTTATTCCGGCTTTCGCGGCCCCGGCCAAGTGGCGCACGTGGGAATCTATATCGGCGGATCGCGTTTCATTTCGGCCCTCGGTGAAGCGTCGCAGGTAACCATCGAGCGCACCGACTCGCCCCGCTGGACTAAAGCGTTCCTTGGTGCCCGCCGCTACGTCTTTCCGCCGGCGATTTGAGCTTACTGCAACGCCGGTAGCGCGGTGGGGTTGTCTTCGTCGCCGTTGATCCCGAACAGGCTATTCTGATCCATCTGGTCCGCCAGCTTTTGGTAGCTCGGCGCCTTCTTGCCGGCCGCCCAGATCGAAACCGCGCGCACCAGAGCGAGATTGGCCCGCGCGTGGTTGTCGAATTCCGCCGCCAAGCCTTGCGTGAGGATGTCTAAGTTCTTCGTCAGTCCGCGCGTCGATTTTTTCTGCTTACGGTAGAAGTAGAGCGAGTTGTAGTACGAGTAGGACGTGCAGCTATTGAAGAAAAAGATCTGGTAGCGGCTGCGGTTCATTTTGATCTTGAATCCGTGGCGTTCCTCAATCGCGGCGGGATCGAGGGTTCCGCCGAGCCCCGAGTGTCCGTCATAGATCAGCAGACCCGCCCGTTCGTTGGCGGCTTTATAGAAATAGTGGAACGCATCGCTTTTTTCGTCGATGCCGGTGTTGCCGAAGAACATCGTCACCCGAATATTCGCGCGCTTGCCCTTTAGCTCCGTCACTTCCACGAACGGTTTCTTGAACCGGTTCCCTTCGAGAATCTCGCCCATCTCGTCGGCGTCCATGGCTTCGGGTTCGGAGAAACCGTTCTTGACCAGATTCTTGCGAAAGTTGCGATAGGCCTCGGCGTTTAGGTCCTTCGATCTAAAGGGGTCGTCATTTTGCTCCGCTTCGTCTTTACCGAAGAAGACGTAAATGGGAATGGAGTCCGACGCCGTATCGACCAGTCGATCGTACTCGGGGTAGGTTAGTTCGGTATTGGGCAGGCGCACGAGATCGCCTGCGATCGTGTCGTAGTGCACTCCCTCTTCGAGCGAACAGCGCGCCTGATCCGGATTCCAGAAATACCAGAAGTCGTCGTAGCCGGGATAATGCGAGTCGGTACAATGCTTGTCGTAAATCTCCGCCTCGGCGGTGTTGCGCGGCAGTTTGACCGAGTAACGGCTCTTCGGCCCCTTTTTCACCTGGATGGTGCCTTCGTAGTGGTAGCTCGCGCGATACAGTCCGCCGTCTAACTTTTCCAGCTTCGTGACCTTCGTGACGTGCTCGCCTTTGGGAATGCCGTAGGCCTTGGCCACCTGCATGGGGCCGTAGAGGTAGAGCAGCTGATCGTCGATGGCCTCTTTGGCCTCGGCCTTGGTCGGTTTGGTGTCGGAGGCAAACTCCACGGCGTAATCGAAGGATAGCTTGGCTTCGGTATTGTTCTTACCGACGAAACCCCAAGCGGAAGTGCTTAACCACAGCGCGAGCGCGCACGAAAACCCAACGGTATAACCCATGAAACGTCCCCCCAAGTCGGGACGTAACACGCCGGGCCACCCAAAATCAACGCCCCCCACAGGTACCCGCGTCCTTTTGAAACAAAGAGGACGCGGGTACCTGCCGAGCGGGTAAACTTTACGCACTCATGCGCCGAATCGACGTCCGACAGTTTCTTTCCTGGCTCTTCGTCGTGGGTATCGTGGCGGCCCCCAGTGTGGCCGCCGCTCTATCGGACAGAAGAGGGTACCCCAACCTTTTGGCGCTAGTTCTCGTTCCCGGGCTTTTTGCCTATGCCCTATACCGTTGGCCCGGTGGCTTCGCCTTTGGATCATTAAAGGCGAAAGGAGCCCTTCCTACCGCCGCGAGAATCTCGCTGGGGCTCAAGATGATCGCCTCCCTGCTATTTCTTTCGTACCCACTGGTAATGCCCACCACGACCGGCAAGGTCGGTGAACGCCTTTGGTGGCTCCCCTTTGACGACTCGAGAGATGTTGTTGCTGGCCTTTATCAGTGGGTCGGCATGCCCGAGGCGGTAAGCGGGATTAGCGCTTTGCAGATCATGCGGTGGATCTTTGGACGTCACTTTGAAGGCAACTTCCTCGAAACCCTCACGCTTGGCCTGCTGCACGGGACCGGCCTTTGCCTCTGCGTGCTGGCGTTGGCGCTAGTGCTATTCCCCTTCGTGGGACTCTCCGCTTTGACTCGCTC
Organism: Bdellovibrionota bacterium; assembly: GCA_041736915.1. Taxonomy (GTDB): domain Bacteria; phylum Bdellovibrionota; class FAC87; order UBA2466; family UBA2466; genus JBGSST01. The sequence continues at coordinate 10,264 of JBGSST010000453.1, read as the reverse complement.
AGGGCGTGATGGCTCGGCGGAGGGCTTGTTCGATGGCTAAGGTGCCGGCGGCCCTTTCGGCCCCCACGTTTACTTCTACCCGGTCGGAGGTCGCCACGGCGACGAGCAGCCCGGTCGCGATCACTTTGAGGGGCTGGCGCGGGGAGCTGATATCGGTTTGCAGCTCGCCGTTAACCACCGAGAGGTGAATGCGGATGTCGTGGGCGTTGGCCACGCCGACGAACAGCGAGTACGCCTGCGACGTGCTGGGCTCGCCCGATTCGTCGCGGTTCACCGATCGCACGGCATCTTCCATGCGGCCATCGAGCTGTTTCACCAGCTCCTGATTCTCGGCGATGGCTTTCAGCTCCTGCAGAAACTTTTCGGCCTTCTCCGGCGTATCGAGCTGGGCCAAAGCTTCTCGCGCTTGAGGGGACAGCGCCTCGGGGCTGGGAACCTGACTCAAAATCAAATTGCGGGCGGCCTGGTGAAGGGTACCGCGGTCGCCGTCGCCCAAGATCTTACTGGTATCGACGTTTAAACGGTCGAGCACGCGAGAAAAGGTACGGCGCAAGCCGAGCCGAACCGGGCCGGCCGGGTTTAAGAACATCCAGCGCTGGCTGACGATCGACTTGGTGGAATGCATTCGGCCCAGGTTCCACTTCACGCGAAGCGAATCATTGTCGCTCACCACGAGACCGGCCAATGGGACTTTCGGAACGCGCACGGTAAGCTTGCTTCCGCCGTGCCACAAAAGCTGCTGGCCACGGGCCAGGGTGACGATGCCGCCGGGGCGAACGTGGACGGAGCAAAGCGGGCACTTGCCGTCGGGGTAGTCCGCCGCAAGCTCGTTCAAAAAGCGCTCGACCTCTTCGATCTGACTCTTCATCTGCGAAGCAAACCGGGGGTCGGCCATGTTGGCCGGATTAAAGCCCAGAAGCTCCACCTCGACCTCGGTGCCTTCCTTCAGCAGCAGCTTGAGGGGCGTTCCGTCGGTCACCGCGGCCGCCAGGGCATCACTACAAACCGACGCCGGGGCAACGCGGGAAAGGGATACGCAAAGGGCTAGGCCCACCAAAAGAGAGGTCCGGATAAGCGACATATCTGACAAATCTATCACGGTGCAATGCGTTAAGCGGCAATGAATTTTCTGAAAATGGGTTCGCGGCCGAGGTCGGTGCGGGGAAGGGAGGAAGGTGCGCGGCACCACTCACTTGCTACTTTATTGAGTGATGCCGCGAGGTTCGAATTACGGCTGACAGAGGAAGGGGCGAGCGCCCCAAGCCAGGGTCAGTAGCGGTAATGCCTTGCCGTCGGTAAATGCCAACTTGAGGTCATAGGCGCGGGCTTCCATTTCGAAAGACTTTTCGGCCGCTTTGCCGGGCTCTACGGAATCGACTTCGTAGTAGGGGCCGGTGATCTTCAGAGTCGTGTTTTCCGGATACGCCAGCTTGCCGCCCAGCTGCACGGTCATCGTGCGGGCCGACGTATCGTGCGCTAGCTGAATGGTGTAACCCGTGCCCCCTTCGAGCTGACACTTGTACGAGGTGACGTTGTCGGTCACGGAGTCAACCGTGAGCGTTCCCTGCATAGGGGTGATGGCAAAGGCCGAAGCCGAGAATCCAAGTAGGGCGATAAATACGTTCTTCATGAGCACTCTCCTTTAATGAGCCCTTTCGGTGTACTCAACCGGCCCGGTAGTGAAAATGCGCGGCGCGCGTGGCAGAATCGGCGGATGACCCCTCTCAAAATGCTCCTCTTCGATCTGGATGGAACCATTGCCGATACCGAGCGGATAGCTCTCGGCGTGTTGGCTGATTTTTTCGAGAGCCGGGGACAACCCCTGAGCCATTCCGATATCGAAGCGCTCATCGGGCACCCGTGGGCGGTGGTGGTCGACTCACTACAAAAAAAGTACCGCCTCACGACCACCCCCTCGGCATTGGAAAAAGAGTTGCTGGTGGAGTACCGCTCCCGGCTCGGTAAAGGCGTTCCCGCGATTCCCGGCAGCGTGGCCGCCATCGAGGAACTCTCCACCGCGTTCCGTCTCGTCGTCGTGTCGGGTTCGCGCCGGCAAGACATTCAGCGCGTACTCACTTCGTTGAAAGTCGATCGCTACTTCGAGCGGTGGTTCGGCTTCGAAGACTACTCGAGCGGCAAGCCGTCGCCCGCACCGTACCTCGAGGCGATGCAGGCCTGCGGTGTTTCCGTCGCGGAATCAATGGCCTTCGAAGACTCGGTGCCCGGCGTGCAGTCGGGACTAGCCGCAGGGCTGCGCGTGGTCACCGTGGGGCCCGAGCCCGTGCCCGGTCAGCACCGTCCGCCCACGCCGTGGAGCATTCGCGATTTTCGCGAGGTCAACGTCGCGTGGATGCGCGAACGCTTCGAGAAGTGACTAGCGAAAGTCGGGCGTGCGTTCGGTTTGGAACGTTACGCGATCCCCGCTGAGCGGATGATTGAACGTAATGCGGTGGGCGTGCAGGCACAACGGCTTGTCTTCGATGTCGCGCGAAAGCGCTTTGCCGAGCTGCTTGTTCTTCAAGTAAGTCGGGTCGCCGTAGATAGGAAAGCCTAGCTCCCACAGGTGCACGCGAATCTGATTAGTACGGCCGGTGAGCGGCTTTACTTCGAGTAGCGACGTGCCATCGGGATAACGTTCCTTAACTTCGAAAAGCGTGGTCGCGGGCAGTCCGCCTTCCATGCCGTAGTGGGAACCAAAGTCGCGCGTGCCTTCGCTAATGGGAATGTGGCACTCGAAACGATCTTCGGTGGGATGACCCCACACGCGGGCTAGGTAAACTTTGTCTACCACCTGGCGTTCGAACTGCGGCTGCAGCTTCCCGGCGAAATGTTTCGTCCGGGCGATAACCAGAATTCCGGTGGTGCTGGCGTCGAGCCGGTGCGCCGGCCTAGGCCTTTGCGGGGCGTAAACCTTGTCGAGAATCGCGACCAGCGTATTGCGGTGAAAGCGGCCCCCCGAGTGCACGGGCAGCGGCGCGGGCTTTTCGATCACGATGATCGCTTCGTCTTCGTAGCAAATCTTGATGTCGCAGCTGATGTCGGGCTCGCTCGCCAGCTCCTGAATATGGAAGTACCGATCGCCCGCTTTCACCGGGTGGTCTTTGGTCACCGGCCGCTCGTTTTTGTCGACGATGCGGTTGGCGGTAAACATCGCGTCCCACTCCTCGGCGGAAATGTGGTGCAACACTTCCTTCAGAAAGTCTCCGATAGTGCGGCCTTCGTACTTTGCGGGCACGATGGCGGGTCGCAGATTGCGATACGGCTCGCGACCAGGCAGGGGCGTGGTGGCCTCACGGATCGCGGCGTAGCGTTTTTCGAGGGTCGCCGCGAACGATTGTTCCGGCGTCTTGAAACAGTACGGGCACGAGCGGCCCATCACGAAACGCGGATCTTTCTGCTCTTCGGGAGAGAGCGGAGTCAGGCACGCAAAACATTGGGCGTCGGGTGTTTCCTGCAACGAAGGATCGACCCCCACGCGCTGATCGAATACGAAACAGTCGCCGTCGTAATGGTCCGAACCCACCTCTTCGAAGTAGCGCAGAATGCCGCCGTCGAGCTGGTACACGTCTTTGAAACCGACCGACTCGAGGTAAGGCCCGGCCTTCTCGCAGCGGATGCCGCCGGTGCAAAAGCTGACGACCGTTTTGTTCTTCAGCTCTTCGGGCATGGCGGCCACGGCGGCCGGAAAATCGCGGAAGTGGGTGATGGGTAATTTCTGGGCGTTACGGAAAGTGCCCAGGCGAATCTCGTAGTCGTTGCGCGTGTCGAGCAGTACGACGTCTTTTTTCTCGTCGAGCCATTGCTTCAGCTCGCGCGCGGGCAGCCGGCGCGAAGTATGTTTCGCCGGATCGATTCCCGGCACGCCGAACGCGATGATCTCCTGCTTGTTCTTGATCAGCATGCGGGTAAACGGCTGGTGGCCGCTCACGCTGCGCTTGGGGTTTAAGTTTTCGAGCCCGGGAACTCTTTCGAGGTAAGCCACGATGGCATCGATGTCGGCCTCTTCACCGGCCACGAAAAGGTTTATCCCCTCGGGCGCGAGCAGGATGGTGCCCTTCAAACGGTGGTCGGCGCAAAAGTCGGTCAAACGATTCCGCAGCGTCTTCAGCTCCGGCAGCGGAGTGAAACGGTAAGTAGAGATGTTTACGAACTGGCTCATCCGTTATCGGGACGGAGCTTCGATTCGTCTACGGTCGTGGGGATGGCCGAGCCCGACCAACGCGAGGTTTGGTAACCCTCATTGCGGACCTGTTTCTTTACGACCTTGGTGTAGATGAGGGCATTGTGGCCGTCTTTCACCGCGAGGTAGGCGAGCTTCATCAGTACGTCGCGCTCGTCTTCGCAGTCGCTGACTTCGAGGTGCTTTTCGGTCCGGTCCATCAAACGGGTTTGCTCGGCCTTGGCCTTGTTCCAAACCAGCACCTTGGCCGCTTTGGCCGCGATCTGGTTGTACTCGCTCTCGATGGGGCCGATTTTGCTGACGTAGCAGGGGCCGCAAAACGCCTTTTCGTTGAGCTCGATCGGACGCGGGCTGATCAGCGGAAAGCTGTACTTCTCCAAAAATTGCGTGCACTTACGGCAGACAAGAGTCTGGCAGACTCCACAGGGCTCGACCTTCTTGGTCGAATGGCAGGCGGCGCAAGTGTTGGACATGGGCTGCTTGATAGCACATTCGCGGGTCAGTATTCCACCACCGGCTACGCCCGGCGGGTTATCTTCTTTTTCTCCGGTTTCGTGGCCGGTTTGGCTACCGGTTTCGCGGCTACCTTGAGCACGGGGCGGGGCTTTTCGGCCTCGAACTCAAACAGGCTCTGAATTTTGCGCGGCAGCTTCAAACGGGCCACCTGCATCTCGGTCTCCGTGAAGATCTCTTTTTGGTAGGCTTCGACCATCACCGCGGCCAAAAACTCCGAATAAAAGTTGGCGCCCGCAAAGCCTAGCTTGCCCCGGCCCAGCGGAATCTTGAGCAGGTCGTCGATGTTGCTCACGCCATTGGCGTCGGCGATACGCTTCACGCGGGTCGCGCCCGAGTTGTACGACGTGATCGCAAGACCCCAGTCGTCAAAGTTCTGGTGCAAGATGCTAATCATCTTCACGGCGCTTTTGCTCTGGCGAATGGGATCGACCAGCTGCCACGTGGTGGCCTTGGGGTCGAAACGTTTTGCCGTGTCCGGCATGAACTGCCACATGCCCATCGCCCCCGCTTTAGAATAAGCGTTGGGATTGTAAGACGACTCCACGAACGGCAAGCGAGCTAACGCTACCGGCAAGCCCTTCTCGCGGAACAGCTGTTCGATGGGCGGCAGCAGCTTGCGCGCCCGTTGCAAACCCTTTACGTAAGCGTCGCGCTGTCCGGTCTGCGCGCGCACGCGGCGGATCGGCCGCGCGGCCTCTTCGGGCGTGTCGATGTCGAACTTCGCCATCAGCGCACGAATGTCGATCTTTTCTTGGTCAGAGATTTTCGGTTCGCGCGGCTTGTGAACTTCCATCGCTTCCGACAGACGTTCTTTCAATTCCTTCAGCACTCGCTCTTCGATCTTGTAAGCGCGCTGGCGAGCCAGCCGATGGGGCATTGCCCGATAGATCGGGCGAAAATCGAGGTAGCCGTAAATGATTTCCGGATTGTCCTTATCGTGCACGATTCGGAACTGGCTCGAAAAACGGGCGTACACGTCAAACCAGAACGCCACCCGGCCTTTGATGGCGTCGTGCACACGAAACTCTTTTTCGATTCGCCCTTCGGAATCCTGCACGAAGTTTTCGAAGTTTTCGAAAGCGGCGGGCAGCCCGACTGCCCCTTGCTTCTGCCACACGGGACGGAAGTACGCCCACGCCTTGGCGGTAAGCAACCCTTCCACGGTGTTACGCAGATTGTTCTTACGATTCTTGAAGCCCCTCTTCATTTTCTCGGCCGCGCGGCCGACGGTCGAGATACCGAATGTGAAGATCACGATGATGAATACATAGAGTGGACTCGTTAGAGTCTTCCACAGCGTAGCCGGTTTACGAACCGGCGCTTTTTTCGGCAGGGCTTTGTTTTGGCGCTTCACCCGTCGACTCCTTGGACAAAAAACTGACAAAAAACGGCACGCATCCGGTTTTGAACCGGCCTTAGGGGGCCCGCGTACGGTCGCGCATAGCTTGAGCAACCGATGTGCCACGTTCTGGGGACTCGGCTCGGCCCGGCGCTTTTTGTGTAGCCTCCTCCGCCGGGTTACACTTTCCCCATGAACGTTTTGTGGATCGCACTTCTTGGGGTGGCGGGCGTACTGAGTCGCTACGGATTAGACTCTTTGGCCGCGCGGCAGTTTCCGGCTTTTCCCTACGGTACGTTCGTAATCAACGTGATCGGTAGCGCCTTGGCCGGTGTCCTGTTCACGCTGTCGGCGCAGGGACGGCTCTCGGCTCCGACTACCACCGCCTTGCTGGTGGGATTTTGCGGGGGCTTTACTACGTTCTCCGCGTACTCCGTGCACACGCTGGCGTTGTGGGAGAAGGGGCAGGTGGTGCCCGCGGTAGCTTACTTCGTGCTTAGTCCGCTGCTTGGCTTGCTGGCCACGTTTGCCGGAGCTTCGCTCGTCAAGGGTCTCGCATGACGCTGAAGGAGTACCGGCGAAAGCGAAAGTTCCACAAGACCCCGGAGCCCGAACCAAAGAAAGTGAAGGTTGGGAAGGGGCCTCTGCGCTTCGTGATCCAGAAACACGCGGCCACGCGTGAGCATTACGACTTACGTTTGGAGTGGGATGGCTCGTACAAAAGCTGGGCGGTACCGCGCGGCCCTACATTGACGAGTGGCGATCCGCGTTTGGCGGTACAGGTGGAAGAGCACCCGCTGGAGTACGGTGATTTCGAAGGGGTCATTCCCAAAAACAATTACGGCGCCGGCACGGTGATGATTTGGGATTACGGCACGCTGGTGGGCCGCGGCTCCGAGGGGCGAAAGGACAGCGAGAAAGAGTTCCGTGAGGGGTTCGCGAAAGGGCACCTTACGTTCTTGCTCGACGGCCAGAAGTTGCAGGGCGAATTCGCCCTGGTACGCATCAAGAAAAAGGGAGCACCGGCCAACGGCTGGCTGCTTGTGAAAAAGCACGACGTGCACGCGTCTCGCTTCGACGTGCTAAGCGAAGACCGCTCCGCGGTGACCGGACGAACGCTGGACGAGATTGAGGAGAGTGCGGAGAAAGACGGCGACGTTTGGATACCGGGCAAAGGGCGGCGGAAGAGTAAGGGCGGAAAGTCGAAAGTTGAGAGTGGAAAGTTGAGAGTGGAGAAACGAGTTCGTCCGCAAACGCGGGAGGAGAAAGCGTTGAAGGCGATTGTGCCGGGGAAGGTCGACGAAAAAACTCGCAAGCTTGGCGTGAAGTCGGGGCTGCCGCGCCGGTTAAAGCCTATGGAGCCCGTGGTGTCGGCCGGAACACCCGCCGACGGGAAATGGATCTTTCAGCCCTATGGGCTCGGGCCAAAGACCATCGCCGAAGTCGACGGGGGCCTTGTGCATCTGCACTCGCGATCGCTGCTTTCATTCGACGCGAAGTTCCCCGCAACCGTTAAGGCGCTGAAGAGCTGGGGCAAGCGTGCGGTGCTCGATGGTGAAATTGAAAGATCCGGTGCGCAAGAAACGTTCTGGATCGCGGACGTGCTGTTCCTCGACGGGAAAGATCTGCGTGACCTGTCGCTGTCGCTGCGCCTGACGGCTCTGGCGGGGCTGAAGTTTCCGGCGGGCGTGGCGCTCATGCCACAGTTTAAAAAAATGAAAGATGTCGATGCGGCGGAGGTCGCCGCCAAGAATCCGAACTCCCCATACCGCCCCGGCCTGTCACGTTACTGGCTGCGTTTCAAAACCGGCAAGGCCGCGCTCGGCACCAAACCAAGCCCGACAGCGGTGACCGAGGACCGTCCCCTCATCACCCACCCCGATAAAATGTTCTGGCCCAAAGAGAAAATCACCAAGGGCGATCTCGCCGCGTACTACGAAAGTGTCGCGGACTACATTCTGCCGCACTTAAAAGATCGACCGCAGTCGATGCACCGCCAGCCCGACGGCATCAAGAACGAAGGCTTCTTTCACAAGGATCAGCAAGGCTATCTGCCCAAGCAGATCGAAACCGTGAAGGTCTTCTCCGGCTCGTCGGATAAAACGATTAACTACGCCATGATTCAGGACAAGTGGTCGCTGCTGTACCTGATCAATCTCGGCTGCATCGAGCTGAACCCGTGGCTTTCCCGCACGAAGGACCTCGAAAAGCCCGACCTCGTCGTCATCGATCTCGATCCCGACGACAGCAATACCTTCAAACAAGTGATCGAAGTGGCGAAGGAAGTGAAGCGCGTCCTCGATAAGGTCGGCGCCACCAGCTACTGCAAAACTTCCGGTGCGAGCGGCTTGCACATCTGCATTCCCACGGCCGGTAGGTACGGATTCGATCTCGGGCGCGAGTTCGCCGAGCACATCTGCCGCGTAGTGCACGCAGCGCTGCCGAAGTTCACGAGTGTGGAGCGCAATCCCCAGCGCCGGCGCGGAAAGATCTACCTCGATTTTTTGCAAAACCGTCGCGGGCAAACCTTGGCCGCCCCGTACTGCGTTCGCCCCCGCCCCGGCGCCACGGTTTCAACTCCACTAGAGTGGAGTGAAGTAAAACCCGGCCTCGATCCCAAAGACTTCACCATCGCCAACACGCCCAAGCGACTCGCCAAGAAAGGCGACCTCTGGAAACCACTGCTGGGACCCGGGGTGAATCTTGAAGCTTCCTTCACAAAGCTCCGCAAAACCCACCCCCTTTAACGAAAAAGGAGTCCCTCCCTTTTTGCGACTTTACGCGTTAAACGCGCTGCGCATTCTGCCGATAAGCTATTTGGAGGGTGCGTCATGCCGAAAGCCAGCTCCAAAGCAAAGCTCAAGGTCGTCAAGAAGCCCGAGAAGAAGCTCGAGAAAAGAAACTCGGGGAAGACCGAAATTTTCAAAGGGCGCAAAAGCCGCGATGGCGAAACCACCGGCAAGCCCAGCGACGTCATTAAGCCGCCTGGCGAAGTGCGCGATGCGATCGATGCCTTCCGCGATGCCCAGGCCCAGATGAAGCACTTCGAGGGCGAGGCCACGGTTCAAAAAGACATCATCAACGATTTCTCGCTGAAAGAGTTCTCCAAGCGCGCGATGTCGGGCAAGGCGAAATCCTTCCGCCTAGAGAGCGACGAGAACCAGGTGATGTACGTGGTGATGGACACCAGCGCCGGAATCTCCGACGACGAGCTCGAAGAGTTCCGCAGTCAGTGGGGCGACGACGCCGCCGAAGCGCTGCTCAAGCGCGATTTCGGTAGCATCCGTTTCGACGCCGATGTGCTTGAAGCCAACTACGACGCCGTCGTCGAAGCGCTGCAAGTTTTGCCCAAAGAGGTCCTAGAAAACCTCTTCAAGTCCGGCTTCCACAAGGCTGTTCCGGGCGCCGTGGAGAAGGCGAAAAAGTTCACTAAAAATGCGGATCAGCTCCGCGAGTTACTGCAACAGCTGAAGATGCGTAACTACATTCGCTGAGCAGCGTCATAACTTCGGAATTGCCGGGGGTGGGTAACTTTCCTAACGTGCCTGCCAATGGGCTTCGGGGCGTTACCAACCAGTGTTTTCCGTAAGGACATTTTTTCGAGCGCGAAACCCATGGCCCTTTCTTCCTTCATCAAAGCGATGCACCCCAAAGCGGAGATTCGCCCCGACGCGCCCGCCATCCAGAAAATTTTGGCGATGGGCTGGATCGGCCAGCTAAAGATTCACGGCCACCGCGCACAGATCCACATCTCTCACGACGATAAGATTGCCCCCATCGCTTACAACCGGCAGGGCAACCGCCATAAGCTCGACCTTTCGCCGGCCATCGTGAAAGAGCTTCGTCGCCTGTTCCAGCCCGAAAAGGGGTGGAACGTGATCGACGCCGAATGGCTCAAGCCCGAGAAGAGGATCTTCATCTTCGACTACCTCAAAAAAGAGGACAAGCTGCTCAGGGCGATGACCTACCCTGAACGCTACGCGTTGCTGCCAAAGTCTTTCCTCTCGCCCCACCTTAAGGTTCTGCCACTCTACAAAGATTTGCCGTCCTGCATCAAGGCCCTGGAGACGGACGACGACACCATCGAGGGGCTGGTCTTCAAGTCCTCCACCTCCACCGGCTTCTCCGACACCAGCATCGTCCGCTGCCGCAAACGCTAAAAACGCAGAAAAGGAGTCCCTCCCTTTTTGCGACTCGGTGCGTTGTAATTAGCCGTCATTGGTCGTGGG
>JBGSST010000428.1:0-9137 GCA_041736915.1 Bdellovibrionota bacterium | reverse complement strand
GGCGGATGGGTATACGCGGGCAGTCCGCGCGACAGCGCCACGCTCGGCACGAGCCGCAAAAAATTGAAGGCGAAGGCGGGAGAGGCCGCCACCCGCAAGCCAAAAATCGCGACGGCGAGGGCCAGGGCACCGCCGATAACTCCAAATTTCATAGCTTGCGGAAGCACCGCAAAAATTTTATCCTAAACGCCTTCCAATCAACACAACTAAACAGCTAAGGATAACGCGATGGAATGGCTCTCGATGATCCTACACTTGGACAAGACGCTAACGACCATCGTGCAGCAGTACGGCACCGCCACCCACTGGGTGCTTTTCCTCATCGTGTTCTGCGAGACCGGGCTCATCGTCACCCCGTTTCTGCCGGGTGATTCGTTGCTGTTCGCGGCCGGCGCCATCGCCGCCACCGGCGCGCTCGACGTGTGGTTCCTGGCCCTTCTTCTCTTCATCGCGGCCGTCATTGGTGACGCGGTGAATTACACGATTGGGTATAAGCTGGGCGACAAGGTTTTTCAGATGAACAACCGGTTCATCAAAAAGGAATACCTGACCCGCACCCAAAAGTTTTACGAGAAGTATGGCGCCAAGACGATCGTCCTGGCCCGTTTCGTCCCGATCATCCGCACCTTCGCGCCGTTTCTGGCGGGGGTTGGCAAGATGCAGTACTCGCGCTTTGGCCTCTACAACGTCGTGGGCGCCTTCGCCTGGGTAGGCATCTTTCTTTTCGCCGGCTTTTACTTCGGCAATATTCCCACGGTGAAGAAGAACTTCACGCTGGTGATTCTGGCCATCATCGTCATCTCCGTGCTGCCGGCCGTGTTCGAGATCCTAAAAGCCCGCAAAGAGGCCAAGGAAGCCGCGGGGCCGGGCGCGAGAAACCACGCGTAAAACGCGAACCGCGCCGTTGTCATCCCGTTTTGATGCCGTATACTCCGGCACCTTATGGCACGGGATAAAATTCTTCTGATCGACGGTAGCGGGTATTTCTATCGGGCGTTTTACGCCATCCGTCAGCTTTCTACCTCTTCGGGGCAGCCCACGAATGCCGTGTACGGCTTCGTAAACATGCTGCTGAAAACCATCGAGACGGAGAAGCCCACCCACCTGGCGATCATGTTCGATACGCCCAAGCCGACTTTTCGTAAGCTCAAGTTTCCGGCCTACAAGGCCAACCGCAGCAAGCCGCCCGACGAGCTGGTCGTGCAGATTCCCACCATCTTCGAGGCGGTGGAGGCCTTTGGCATTCACCAGATGAAAATGGAAGGCTTCGAAGCCGACGACCTCATCGGCACCATTGCCAAGAAGGCGGTCGACGACGGATACGACGTCGAGATCATTACGGGCGACAAAGATTTAATGCAGCTCGTGACCAACAACGTTCATCTTTACGACTCGATGAAGGACAGCCGCATCGACGCGACGAAGGTCCACGAAAAGTTTGGCGTGATGCCCACCCAGGTGGTCGATCTGCTCGCGCTGATGGGGGACACTTCCGACAACATCCCCGGCGTGAAGGGGATCGGCGAGAAGACCGCGGCGGAGCTTTTGCAGAAATTTGGCTCCCTCGACTCTCTCTACGAATCGCTCGACCAGGTGCCTCAGGCCAAGCGCCGTGAGCTGCTGGAAACGTCGCGGGACATGGCCTTTTTGAGCAAAGAGCTCGCCACCGTGAAATGCGATGTGCCGATGGAGTTCGAGTGGTCGCAGTTTAAATATGATGGACCGAAGAAGGCGGAGCTCGGCTCGCTCTTCAAGCGGCTCGAGTTTTTTCAGCTCATCAAGCGGCTGGGGTTGGAAGTCAGCCCCGAACCGGGGGCGAGCGTAGCGCCTACGGGGCAATATAAAGCGATCACGAATGAAGCGGAGCTGACGGCATTACTGGCGGACCTAGCCAAGGCCCCTTTCGTTTCGGTGGATACGGAAACCACGGGGTTGCACGCCCACGACGCCAAGATCGTCGGCATCTCGCTCAGTGGTCAGGCTGGCCAGGCCTTTTACATTCCGATGGGCCACGTAGTAGCGGGCACGCTCGACCGCGTTCCCGGGCAGCTCGACGAAGAGGTCGTGCGTAAACACGTGAAGCCTTTTCTCGAGAATCCCCAGATTAGAAAAACCGGTCAGAACTTGAAGTTCGATTGGCAGATGTTAAAGTCGTGGGGCGTAGACGTACAGGGTATCGCCGACGATACGCTACTGATGAGCTACCTCATCGACTCTTCCGGCGCGCACAATCTCGACGCGCTGGCGATGAAGTATTTGAGCCACCAGAACATCACGTACGAAGACGTGGTGGGCAAGGGTAAGAACCAGCTCAACTTCTCCGAGGCCGATTTGGAAAAGGCCACGAACTACGCGGCGGAAGACGCCGACGTGGCGTGGCAACTCACCGACAAGTTGTTGCCGCAGATCCCCGAGCGCGGGGCCGAATCGTTGTACCGCGAAGTCGAGCTGCCGCTTTCGCTGATCTTGGCCCGGATGGAGTACTGCGGAATTCTCGTCGACAAAGCCAAGCTCGAAGCGATGGGGAGAGATCTCGAAGGGGAGATGAAGGCGGTCGAAGAGGCAATCTATAAGTCCGCCGGCCACCCGTTCAACATCCAATCTCCCAAGCAGTTGGGCGACGTGCTGTTCGATGAGTTGAATCTGCCGGTGGTGAAAAAGACCAAGACCGGCCGATCCACCGACGAGTCGGTGCTGCTCACGCTTTCGGAAAAGCACGAGATCTGCCGCCACATTCTGAAGTTCCGGGGGCTGGCGAAGTTGCGTTCGAACTACGTTGAAGGGCTCATTTCCGAAGTGCATCCCAAGACCGGGCGAGTGCATAGCCACTTCAACCAAACGGTAGCGGCTACGGGCCGGTTATCGAGCTCGGAGCCCAATCTTCAAAATATTCCGGTGGCCTCCGAAACGGGTTACGACATCCGCGGCGTCTTCGTGGCGCCCGCGGGGCATAAGCTTTACTCCTTCGACTACTCGCAGGTGGAGCTAAGGCTCTTGGCCCACATGAGCCAGGACAAGGCCTTGGCCGAAGCGTTCAAGAACGACGAAGACATTCACGAGGCCACGGCCCGCACGATGTTCGGTATCTCCGGTCGCGACGTCACGCCGGATGAGCGGCGGATCGCCAAGACGATTAACTTCGGCGTGGTCTACGGCCAAACGGCGTTCGGCCTTTCCCAGATGCTCAAGATTCCGCCGGGGCAGGCGAAAGAGTTCATCGAGGCGTACTTCAAGCGGTACGGCAGCGTGAAGCAGTTCTTCGAGACCATTCTGGTCGAAGCAAGGAAGAACGGTTTTGTCTCCACCGTGCTAGGGCGGCGGCGTTATCTGCCGGAGCTGAACGCGGACAACCGCATGGTGCGTGAGATGAGCGAGCGCGCGGCGATCAACGCGCCCGTGCAGGGATCGGCGGCCGACTTGATCAAAAAGGCGATGATTCAGATCGACCGGCGGCTCACGAGCGAGAAGTTGAAAACTCGCATGGTGCTGCAGGTACACGACGAACTGGTCTTCGAGGTGCCCGATAGCGAGGGCGCCACCATCGAAAAGCTCGTGTGCGAAGAGATGACCTCGGCGCTGCCCTTGAGCGTTCCCCTCAAGGTGGACATGACCGTGGGAGCGGCCTGGAGCTAATGGGTAAGTTCGGACAGCTCTTTCTGGTATTCGTGGCGATTGTCGTCGTGGGTTTCTTGGGGATCCGCTTTCTCATCTTCCCGCACATGAACGATCTCAAATCCGTTCACCAGCAGTGCCGCGACCAGAAGCTCGGCGTGACGTTGGAAGAGCTAACGAAGCTTTTCGGCGAACCCAAGAAAGAGTTCGGCGAGTACCGCTTCGGCTCTAAAGAGTACGCCCAGCTTTACAGCAGCTACATCGTCGCCACCGTCGACCAGGACGGTCGGGTCACGCGCTTACTCTGCGGAGAAGGCATCCCCGCCTGGCCCTCCGCCATCGGCCGGCGTTAAGCGAGAAGGCACGCCCGCTCTGGGAGCACCAAAAGGGAGGGACTCCTTTTTGGGATCTGCGCGACAACCCAATGCCGGTGATCGCATTACCAGGTTTCAAGGAAACCGCTTTGCACAGCGAGCTCGTAGAGTCGCTTCAAGCAGTAGAATACGAAGCACGCCGCCGCCACGATCTTGACGATTGACCAGTGCGTTCGTGGGCCTTCCCTCAAAACCGTTTTGCATTTGGGGCACTCGTACCGGTCACGCGTAAACACCGTGTAGAGAAGGTTGTCGAACCCGACCATGGCCTGGTTCATCTGCTCATTCCGAAGCCGCCGGTGCTCGTCCGGATCGTGGATGTACTCGCGAAACCAGCTTTTTTCTTGCGGGGAGGCGCTAGGTGGGGTCACGGGATCGGCAGTGTAGACGCTACGACCGCAGTGGGGATTGGGGCATCCAATGGCGCTCATGAACGCCAAACTGAGCGGCAACGAAAGCAACATGAAGACCGTGCTCATCTTGTACACGTAGTGAAAAGTAGGATGCTCCATCCACGGGGAGGCGGCCGCGACGAGGAAGAGACCACCGCCGACACAAAGGGCCATTGCTCTGCGCGTGTAGCGAACATTCGCGGCAAATTTTTTTTGCCAGTCGACAATATCGGGAGCCGAGGACGGAGGGGTGACCTTCGATGGTTGCACGGAAATAGTTTACCCGAATCACATCCGCTATGTTGCCCACCGCGTTCGGATCTGCGCGTTACCTTACATTACATGTAGGGTGGTATTCTTTCTTTAGTCCGTGATCCGCAGCTTGTTGGTAATCCCCGGCATTTCCATTTCTGTAGAATAAGCACTCTCTCCCTATCTTAAGGAGCCCTATGAAGTCTGGCGCGAAGTCGTCTTCGAAAACCGGTGCGAAAGTCGATCGGCTGCTCACGAAAAATTTAAAGGGGCCGTACGAAGATCAAAAGTACGAAGCGCGCCGTAGTGAGATCCGCGAGCCCGACGGCCGCGTGGTCTTCGAAAAAGACGGCGTGATGGTGCCGTCCGACTGGTCGCCGATGGCCACCGACATCCTCGCGCAAAAATATTTCCGCCGCGCCGGCGTGCCCCAGAAAGACGGAACCACCGGCGGAGAAACGGATGCCCGGCAGGTATTCGATCGCCTGGCCGCCTGCTGGACCGATTGGGGCGCGAAGCACGGCTACTTCGACGGCGACGCCAGCGCCAAAAACTTCTCCGACGAGATCCGTTACATGCTGGCGCACCAGATGGCCGCCCCCAATAGCCCACAGTGGTTCAACACGGGACTTCACACCGCGTACGGCATCACGGGGCCGGCGCAGGGCCACTTTTACGTCGATCCCAAAACCGGCGAGGTGAAAAGCTCCACGAGCGCCTTCGAGCGCCCTCAGCCACATGCGTGTTTTATCCAAAGTGTCGACGATAACCTCGTCGGCGATGGCGGCATCATGGACCTGTGGGTTCGGGAGTCGCGGCTATTTAAGTACGGCTCCGGTACCGGCACCAACTTTAGCAACCTGCGCGCGGCGGGGGAGAAACTTTCCGGCGGCGGGCGAAGCTCGGGGCTTTTGTCTTTTCTCAAGGTCGGCGACAAAGCGGCGGGCAGCGTAAAGAGTGGGGGAACCACGCGCCGGGCGGCGAAGATGGTGTGCCTCGATCTGGATCACCCCGAGGTGGAAGACTTCATTCTGTGGAAGGTGAAGGAAGAGGAGAAAGTTTCCGCGCTCGTCACCGGCAGCAAAGTCACTCGCAAGGCACTGGCCGAGATCTTCAAAGCGTGCGGCGCCAAAGGCGGCACGTCTCTCGAAAAAAATGCGGCGTTGAAAGAAGCCGTACGCAAGGCGCGCGAAAACTGCGTGCCCGATGGATTCTTGGAGCGGGCATTGAAACTCGCCGCGCAGGGCAAGACCATCGATGATTTCCCCGAGCTCGACACCAACTGGGAAGGGGAGGCCTACGGCACAGTCAGCGGCCAGAACGCCAACAACACCGTACGCATCGCCAACGATTTCTTCGCGGCGCTCGAAAATGACGGCGACTGGCAGCTCAAGTTCCGTGCTAACGGCGCCGTCGCCAAAACGCTGCCCGCCCGTGACCTGTGGGACAAGATCGTTTACGCCGCCTGGGCGAGCGCCGATCCGGGTTTACAGTTTCACTCCACGATCAACGAGTGGCACACCTGTCCGGCGGGGGGCGAGATTCGCGCTAGTAACCCCTGCTCGGAGTACATGTTTCTCGACGATACGGCGTGCAACCTAGCCTCGCTCAACCTGCTCAAATTCTACGATCCCAAGACTAGAGAGTTCGACGTCGTGAAGTACCGCCACGCCTGCCGGCTGTGGACCATCGTGCTGGAGATAAGCGTTTTGATGGCGCAGTTCCCGAGCCGTGAGATTGCTCAGCGCAGTTACGAGTACCGTACGCTGGGGCTCGGCTACGCAAACTTGGGGGCGTTGCTGATGACGATGGGCATTCCGTACGGCAGCCCGCGCGCGCAGGCGATTGCGGGCTCGCTCACCGCGATTCTTACGGGCGAGGCGTACTCGACATCCGCCCATCTCGCCAAGGACCTAGGCGCGTTCAAACGGTGGGACGATAACAAACACCACATGCTGAAGGTGATTCGCAATCACCGGCGCGCCGCTTGGGGCGAACGGGATTTCGAGCAGCTCACGATCGCACCGCAAACTCTTGATCCGATGGAGTGCCCGCCTTTGCTCCTCGAGCACGCGCGCAAGACGTGGGATGAGGCGCTAGAACTCGGACAAAAGCACGGCTTCCGTAACGCCCAAGTCAGTGTGATTGCCCCCACGGGGACCATTGGCTTACTGATGGATTGCGACACCACCGGCATCGAGCCCGACTTCGCGCTCGTGAAGTTCAAGAAACTTTCCGGCGGAGGGTACTTCCGCATCATCAACCAGTCGGTTCCGGCGGCGTTGTCGGCCTTGGGCTACACGCCCGATCAGGTACGAGCGATCATTCAGTACGCGACGGGTGCGCAAACTCTACAGGGCGCCCCGCACGTGAATCCGGACTCGCTCAAAGCAAAAGGGCTCAGCGACGAGCAGATTCAGGAAATCGAAGGGCGGCTGAAAGCGGCCTTCAATCTCCCGCTAGCGTTCGCTCCGCACAACCTAGCCACGCTCGGCTTCACGCGAAGTGAGATCGACGCCGCCAATGACTACGTGTACGGCGTGATGACTACTGAAGGGGCGCCTGGATTAAAGAAGGAACACTATCCCGTCTTCGACTGCGCCAACCGGTGCGGCACGAAGGGTACGCGTTCGCTGCACGCCAATCAGCATCTCGACATGATGGCGGCGGCGCAGCCATTCTTAAGCGGCGCCATCAGCAAAACGATTAACCTGCCGCACGAGGCCCGGCTCGAAGACGTTTCGGAAGCGTACCTCGCTTCCTGGAAACGTTGCCTGAAAGCCGTATCCCTCTACCGCGACGGCTCTAAGCTCAGCCAGCCGCTGTCGGTGGCGCTCAAGGTCGACAAGGAAGAGACGGAAACCGAAACGGCCAAGCCCCGCGCTCCCGAGGTGCCCCGCGCCGTAAGGCACGAGCTTCCCCATCGTCGCTTCGGCTACACGGTGAAGGCCACGATCGGCGGCCAGCGTATTTACCTACGCACCGGCGAGTACGAGGACGGAAGATTAGGTGAGATCTTCATCGACATCTATAAGGAAGGTGCCGCGTACCGCAGCATCATGAATGCGCTGGCGATCTCGGTGAGCCTGGGCTTGCAGTACGGCGTGCCGCTCGAAGAGTACGTGGGAAAGTTTCTACACTTCCGTTTCGAACCCAACGGCTTCGTGGCGGACCACGATCACATCCGCTTCTGCTCGTCGATCGTCGACTACATCTTCCGCGATCTCGCGCTGAACTACCTGGGTCGCACCGACGTGGTGCAGATTCCACCGAAGGGGCCCGTGCCCCGGCGCATCGGCTCGACGGGTGGGATGGAAGTAGAGGCCGCAGCCCCTTCCTCCTCCGCCCAAGCCAGCATTGAAATCAAAGCCCCGAGCGACATGGGGCTGAGTCAGAAGGAGTGGGACGACGATCAGGCGATGGCGCAGAAGGTGGCCAAGGCCAGCGGGTACGAAGGCAACGCTTGCTCGGACTGCGGCCAGTTCACGATGGTGCGCAGCGGAACCTGCCTGCGCTGTCTCACCTGCGGCGGAACGTCGGGCTGTTCGTAACCATCGGCTACCGGGCGTAGGGTAGAGCGCGGAAAAAATCGACTAGCGGAACCTGGGTAAGCGAGCCGTTGGCGGAAGCCCCAATGCCGATTCCCGTGCCGGTAGGGGTAAAGAGGCCGTACTCGAAGTAGGCGGTGGGACCTCCGAAGGTGACGATTCCGTAGGTACCCGATACCGACAGCGTCATCTCGGCGAAATCGGCGACCCCGCCGGCACCCATCTCCGAGCACGCAAGAGATCCGCCCGCGACACCTTGAAGAATGCCACCGACTACCTCGTAGAGTTGTCCGCCGCAGTCTTCGCCAGAGTTCCTTTGAAACTCTCCCATGATGTAGTTGTTCGGGTCCTGGTAACGCGCAATCAGCTGGATGCGTGAGCTATTGGCGTGAAGTCCCGGGGTAATCGAGGCCTGCACGGTAACGTCGGTCAGGCCGCCGTCCGTGATGAGCCGGCCGGGCATGTTGCCGCCGAGATCCGCCACCCCGATGTTGAGCACATTAAAGGTAAGTTGCTGCATGAGCAGCGGACCATTGAAGCCGGTCGAGGCCGCCCAGTTCTGTCCGGTATTGAGCGGGCGAATCGAAACCAAGTCGCCCGGATTGCCATCGAAGGTATCGCAGACGGTGTAGCCGGTGCACTCGGCGCCGAGCGGAGGACAAAGCGGCAATCGATTCGTGGCCGTGCCCGAGTTGTAAGCGGTGGCGTCTAGGGTCACCTGAGTCGTGGCCGGAAAAGCGAACTGTGAAGAAAGTGCGATGTCGTAAACTTCCGGCGATCCGGCAAAAATATCGGCGAGCCCCGTGCCGCAGCTTCCGATCCCGTGCAGTCCCACCAGCTGCATCGTGTAATCCCCGGCGCTGATGGGGAGATCCACGCCATCCTTTAGTTCCGTATAGGTGTACGGGCCGTTGTACGAGCCGTTGAGCTTGAGGCAAGACGGATTTCGATTTCCCACC
>JBGSST010000416.1:0-2677 GCA_041736915.1 Bdellovibrionota bacterium | reverse complement strand
GTGCTGGTGGGGCTCGCGCAAACCGGGCAAAGCATCGTAAGCCGCGGCCCCTCGCGCCCCGAATCCGCGGTGGTGGAGGCGGCGGAAAAGCTGCGTTCCTTAGGGGCTGAACGCTTCTACGCCTTGGGGGAAAAGGCCCTTTTGGCCTCCGCCTTGGCGGAAAAGCCCCCCTTTCAAAAGAATCTTTACGACGACATGGCGGTCAGCGTGCCCGCCTCTTATACCGGTTTGCTGCGCTGGCAAACCGAGTTCCGCGAACAAACTGAAAACGCGCAAGTACCCTGGATATTGAGGGATTCGGACTGGACCGTAGCCCCCGCGCTAGGTCCCTTACGGGGCTATTTGGACGGCCACTACGTGGCGGTTTGGCGCCGTGGAGGGCTCACCCTCTACCGCCGGCTAGAAGTGACGCAAAGTGCTAATGGACACGGCGAAAGCGCATTTGGTACTATGCGTCAATCCCGGTTTTAATAAGATCTCTTTAGATAGAGAAAGGAAGCACAATGACAGGTTTAGTGGTTCTTTCCGCCTTGGCGGGAATTTCTTTGGCCGCGTTTGCCGAAACGACGACGACTACGACGTCGCAGGTAAACACCGCGGAAGCTCCGGCTTCGGCGCAAACGGCTTTGCCCTCTTCGTCGTCTACGGCGACGGTGCAGGCTCCGTCCGAATCGAAGTTCACGGCCTTCCTCGAGGTTCGTCCGACCTACTCCCGCATCACGGGCAAGATGGATACGGAAGACACGATTGAAGTGGGTTACCAGTTCTCCAAGAATGTGAAACTTTCTTACGCGCAGTTCCTACGCACCAATCTGGTGGATTCGTTTACGTCGGACAACAAGGGCGTAAACCTTCGCGGCGACGGCGGCTTTCTGCGCATGCGCGTGAACAACTTTTACGTCAGCGGCGACAAGAAAACCAAGTTGTCGTACCAGGGCCGCATCAACACGCCGACCGACGACTCGATGTCGGGCACGGGCATGATTGGCTCTCTGTACAACGGCTTCGCGGTATCGCAGGACATCGGCAATCTCACGCTGAGCTTGTGGGAAGTGCCCATCTTCTGGGCGTACTCCAAGTCTGGTTCGGGCACGGCCGCCAATCCCATCTACCAGAACCGCGCGATGATCGTAGCCGACTGGCAGATCACGCCGAGCCTGCTGCTCTCCGTACCGCTCATTTTCGATGCCCAGCGCAATCGCCAGTTTGCCCCGTCCGCGCTAAGCGACCGGTGGCAATACAATCTGTGGGCGTGGCCGGAGCTCGACTACACCATCAACACCGTGCACACCGTCGGTATCGCTTTCCGCTCGGCCAACTTCATGGCCTCCGATGGCAGCGATTCGAACATCGATGGCGCGCTGAACAAAGGCGTGTTTCAGGCTGTATGGAACGTAACGCTCTAATCTGAGCTAGCGTTTACTCATTTCGAACCGGGCTCGGAGATTCCGAGCCCGGTTTTTTTTGCGATACAATCAGGGCGTGCGAACGCTTCCCCTATTGCTCGCTTTAGCCTTCATCGCCGTTGGCGTCGGCCGCTGCTCCTGGCGCCCCTTGTCGATGCCCGTGCTGGTGCGCATGTCGGCCAACCTGCGCGTGAATCCCGAGCTGAGCGAGATGACCCACTTCGCGGTCGTGATCTCCGGGGGGCCCGCCGACTCGGTTTCGGCCGGCGACGTACAGGGGCGCAACCTTACCTGTTTGAAGTTACGCGGCCAGGTTAATTTTCCCTATACGCTTTCGCAGCTCAAGTCGGGCGTGCAGATCGCCATCCCGCTCGGCACTTACCACATCGCTATCGTGGGCTATAGCAATACTGCGATCGGCAACTCGTCGTTGTCCGGAATGTTTAGCGCCCCTCCGGGCTTTAAATCGTTCCTCATCGCCGAGGACGACTACGACACAGTGGCGTCCAGCGACGTGGTACTGCCTTCGACCTACAATAAAAATACCGCCACCGATTTGATTACCGCCTGTCCGCCCACGGGTGAGGATAGTAAGTTGCACTTCCTCGCGCTCGTCGACAACGTTCTGAAATATATGAAGTGGGATTCGAACGGGTGGAGCACGGAACAGCTTCCCTTCGTCCCCGCAAGCCAAGCGTTGGGTTTTCACGTCGACCCCGACAGCACGGCGCACATCAGCTATACCACGGCTTCGCCTTACCAGGTTCGTCGCTGGCAATACCTTCCGAACGAAAGCTTCACCGACGAAACGGTGTTTACCCATGCATCGGCTACGGCCCCGCCCTGCGGCATCACTCGCGACAGCTCGGGAGTGATGCGGGTGGTCGCCAACAGCACCATCAGTATCGGCAAGGCCGAAGAGTTCAGCTTTTCCGGCGCAACGTGGTCTTTGGGCCCGGAGGCTATCGACGATAACTCCCTGGTTAACTTTTCCCGCATCGACCTGGTGGCGGCTCCGGACAATGTGCTTTATGCCCTGAGCCTCACTAGCCCGATTAGCGGAGTTAGGGTCAGTAAGAAAGCCACGAATGGAACGTGGGGGACGGACACCACCCTGTCCAATGTCGGCGCTCAGGCCTGCGAGTTCGGCATCGGAAAATTTTCCTTTCGTACCGATGCAACCGGTGCGGCCCATGTGGCCTACGTCTGCTCATCGAATACCGGAATCTATCTGGGCTACGCGACGAACCGCTCGGGCCCGTGGATAGCGA
>JBGSST010000399.1:0-23988 GCA_041736915.1 Bdellovibrionota bacterium | reverse complement strand
TGGACTAAATGTAACGGATACCTTTTGTCTGGTACTCTTGATCTCCATGTTTGATCTTGAGCCAATTTGGGTGGGTCGGCTCGCCGTTTGGCAGCACAAAGTCGAGAAGCCGCGCGCGCGGGTGCTGATGATTCACGGCATCAGCGAGCACAGCGCCCGTCACCGCAACACCTTCGAGTTCATGCGTAAGCAAAACATCGAAGTGGTTCGCTTCGACATGCGCGGTGCGGGGCGCAGTGGCGGCAAGCGGCAGTGGTGCGACACGTTCGCCGACTACGTGGCCGACGTGGATGCGGTTTACCACTGGATCTGCCGGCAGGCCGAGCCGCTACCTCTCTACCTTTTTGGCCACAGCCTGGGCGGGGCCGTCGCGATTCACTTCGCGGCCGAGATGAGCCGGGAGCTAGACGGGCTGCTGCTTTCCGCGCCGGCCTTTCAGCCGGGCGGCATTTCGCCGCTGTTGATCTTTGTTGGCACCTGGACCGATCGCATTTTTCCGTCCGCGCGTTTGCCCAAACCGTTGGATAGCGGCGGCATCTCACGCATCCCCGAAGTCGTGCAGGCCTACATCAACGATCCGCTCGTGTGCCACAACAATACCGTGCACCAAGGGGCCGAGGTGCTGAAGGGGCTGCGCCAGATTCCCGACCTGGTACCCAAGATCACCTGTCCCACGGTAATTTTCCACGGCAGCGATGATCGCGTGATCAACCTTGCGGGCAGTTTCGAGATTGTAAATAACCTCGGCTGCGCGGAAAAATCACTGCACGTTTTGCCGGGAGGCTATCACGAGCCTCACAACGATCTCGAGCAGGAAAACTACTACCGCTACGTGGAAACGTGGTTAAACCGGCAGCTCAACAAAGAGCCCGCACCCGCAGAAGTGGCGGCGCCCAAGGTAGTCAAAAAATCGAAAAAAGCTAAGCGGTCGGACGGCTCGCGTGCACCGAGCGCTCACGAATGAAGTAGGTCGCCAGAATGAGAATCAGCCCCGCCATCTGGGCCGCCCACGTTTCGTAAGTGGGAAACACGCCCAGTAGCTCCACCCGCATCGCCACCGGCAGTAGCGTCATCGGAATGACGCCGACCTCCTGGAACGCGTGTACCGCTTTGCCGAGCAAGATTACCGCAAGTGCTATCATCGTCCACGACGACACCTGACAAAGCTGACGGATGGGAATGCGCAGGCTGAGGCGCGAAAAGACAATCGCTAGCCCCGTCATCAAAGCTAACGCGGAGAAGGCTCCCGCCCCAATCGCCCACGACTTACTGGCCCCCACTTCGAGACTCAGCGCCTGCAGAAACAGCACCGACTCGAACGTTTCGCGGTAGACCGCGGTGAACGAAAGGGTGGCGAACGCGAGCACGCTCTTTCGCTCGAGCGCGGACTTTGTCATCTTTTGTACGAACTCACGCCACTTGCCGATCTCGGTGCGGTGATGGAGCCAGAAACCCATGTACACGAGCATGAAAACTGCAATGAGGGCAACCCAGCCTTCGAGCCACTCGCGATCCGCGCCCGAAAACTGGATGAGCCGGCCAGCCGCAAACCAGGTGGCGAGTCCCATTATGATGGCCGAAATCCAACCGGCGTGAATAGCCATCGTGGCGGAGCGGGAGCCCAACGAGCGCGTGATTCCCAAAATCGTCATCAATATCAAAATCGCTTCGAGCGCTTCGCGCGTGATGATGCCGAAAGACACGCCGAACGCCATTCCGGCCGAGGCCAGGCTCGATTGATTCGCGGCTTCGGCTCTCACGATAAGGGCGTCGGTGGCGGCCACCAGCCCTTTCAGCTCGGGACTTTTAAGATCGATGGCCTTGCGCACTTCCGCCATCTTCAGTTCGATTTCGTTCACCAGCTCCGGTGCTTCCCGGCGCAGTTTCGGTTCCACCGGCTCGATGCCTTCGAGGTAGCTCGCTACCGCGCTCATCTTGGCGGCCGACCAGTCGCCCGCGTTCGCTTGCTCCAACGCCAGCGCCAACAGACGGCGGCCTTCGTAGAAGAACCCGGCCTCGTTGCGCTCTTCGTGCAGCCGGATGTCGCGTACGACGTTCGTCGGGAACTTCGCGAGAAAGTTGGAGTCGGAGGTGGTCGCCGCCTCTTTCAACGTAAGGCCGGAGGGAAGGGTGGTCTTGGCCGGCGTCGCCGCGGTTTGGTAGCGCAGCGATATCACGTAAAAGGCCACGTCCCAGGTTTCGCGCGGGCTTAGGTCCGCGAAGCTGGCCATGCCCGTACCGGGCACCCCGAGGCGAATCGTGTTGTAGGCCTGAAACGGCGGAAGCTCGTTCATCTTCTCGGAATGAAAGTCGGTAGGCGGCGGTTCGAGCTTTTTGCCGGCGATACCGTCGCCGTTGCCGTTCGTGCCGTGGCATTGCGCGCACTGGCGATCGAAAATTCGTTTTCCGGAATGCAGATCGGGCCAGCGTTGCGGCGTGATCTCGATCTTGGCGAGTAGAATGGCTTGCTGCTCCAGCTCGCCCGCCAGCTTCGCCACTTCAGTGGCCGCCTTCTTCTGCTCTACGCTCGTGCGGAACGAAACATACTTCGTCTGAAACTCGCGGTGGTCTTTCAGCTCGGGAATGTGGCGCGAAAGCTCGGAGGCCTGTTTCAGAAAATCCAGCTGCTCGGTGTACTCGGCCTGATTGACGATCTTGCCGTTTTGCACGGCGCCGCCGTAATCGGCCCGGATATACGACAGCAAGTGCACCAACATGCGCGACCGGTCGGCCACGCTAGGCGATTCGGCGCGGACGGGGGCCGCAAGGGTTCCCAGGAGAACAATGAGGGTGATGATGCGTTGGATCATAGTAGGGGGGCCAAGGGCCCACCCTGATTTTTAGCGGGAAAATGATGCGGCGGTCAAGGCAAATTGAGAACGTTTCTCAACTTTTGCCGGTCCCCTTGGGGATCCATTCGGTATCCGGCTTTTTCTCCAGCTGGTTGGCCAAACGGCTCAGCACGAAGAGGAAATCCGATAACCGATTCAAGTAGATGAGTACCCAGTGGTCTACCGACTCGTTGGGCAGCTGGCTCAAATGAACGGCGGTTCGCTCGGCCCGGCGGCAGACCGTGCGGCCGAGATGCAGCTGGGCCGCCGTGCGGGAGCCCCCGGGCAAAATGAAGTGCCTGAGTGGCGGCAGGGCTTCGGTAATCGCGTCGATCTGGCGTTCCAGAAAGTCTACGTGGGCCGAGGTGATGATCTCGATCTTTGGATCGACGCGGGGGGAGGCGAGCTGGGCCCCCATGACGAACAAGGTGTTTTGGATCTCGAGCAGCGACTGCTGAATCGGTTCGTGGGTGGTCTCGGCCCGAACCAGCCCCAGTACGGCGTTTAGCTCGTCGACCTCTCCGTAGGCCTGAATGCGCGGCGAGTGTTTGGGCACGCGCTGGCCGCCATAAAGTCCGGTAGTGCCCGTATCGCCCGTTTTCGTATAAATCTTCATCCGCCCATCTTAAAGGTACGGATGGCGCTTATCAAAGGGCGGAAGTGTCTTCGTCTTTACCGAACTCACCGACGGGCTTCGTGCCGGTGCAAGGCTCGTAAGCGGCGGACGGGTCCGGGGGACAGTGGTTCTCGCCGTTCATGCGCTCGAGGTTCCTGAGAATGCGTTCTTGCAAACCTTCGGTCGATTCCTGATCGTTGTCGAAAAGACTCATTTCGACGGTGCGCGGCGCTTGTGGTCCGTCCATGTAAGGACGGCTTCCCGTATTGTGCGACGGCGCACCGGCCGCCGGAGCCCCATGGGTTCCCTCGCCGAAAGCGACGGAACCTAGGGAAACGCTACAGAGAAAAACGACGACCAAAGTTTTTCGCATAATCTCATTATATAGGGTGACGCACGTTACGGCCAGAAACGGGCCACCCACACCTTGTTATAGTTACCAGCACCTGATTCTTTAAAGTGTCCCGCCGCGACATAACGGCCATCCGGCATCTCGGCTCCGTGCGCGAAGCCCGAGGTAAAGCCGCTACCAATCGTCACGTTCATCAACGGTACCTGCACGCTCGCGTCACCCGACCGGGCATTGCGAAAATCGGAGTCGGGGCCTCCGCTCGGCAGAAAGCGGCCCGTAGTCGCCTGGGCGAAAAAACTCAGCGCGGTGTTGGTACCAAAAATCAGAAAACCACCGTTGGCTTGAAGGAGGCCACCCGCCGCGCCGAGAGTGAAGAACGGAGCAATGTCCGCACCGAAAGCCGTGCCGCCACTATGGGGTGGAGACATGATCGACTGGCTGAACTGCGAGGGCTGCAGATCGTTCTCGCGGCCGGCCGCGCCCTGCTGGGTGATCGAGTCCCAATTTTCGGTGCGGTAACGATAGTAGAAACCCACGTCGGGATCACCCATGTCCGGATCGTTAAAGTAGGAATGTGCGCCAATGTGCACTGCCCCCGCTTCGTCCATCTTTGCGGACGAGGCGTAAACGAGCTCGTGGGTGGGGGACGGCTCCGTCGCCGGATTTTCGGTCGGGATAAAATAAGCACCCGCCGCAAAACCATTCGAAGTTCTGGCCACGATGTTTCCGCCGGACGCCTCCAGCTCAAATAGCAAGAGTCCTAAGTCACTATTGGCCGTGCGTTTGCCCTGAGCCAGCACGAACATCCTCGTGCCCTTGCTGAAAAAGCGGGGACGCTGGCTCGCTCCCGTGTTGGTCATGCCGTAGTCTGCCGGGATCGGAATGGTAGAGCTTTGTTTCACGCTGGTGCCGTTGTGATGAACACGGGCCACCGAGAACGGTCCCGCCGCGGAACCGAGCCATAGGTTGTCTTCGTGATCGAGGGTAAAGGAGTTGAGAAGGTACGGCGCCGTTACGATCGTGGAGAGCTTCGTGCAACCGCTTTCCGCGCCCCAGCTCGTGTCCAGCAAACCACTCGCGTCGAGCCGCTCGGCGAAGTCGTTCGACTTATTGTAGACGAGCTTGATCCCGTCGCCGTCCTTCTCGGCCTTTGCGTAAACCTCTTGCACGTCGGCCCCCGACCCGGTGCCGGAAGGGCAGTTCGTTTCGGTGAACGTGTACAGGCCATTCGTGGCGAAGGTAGTATCGGGCTCGCCGCTAGTATCGAAGCGGGCCACGAAACCGATGTCGTCGTTGAATCCCGTGCCGATGAAAACGCCCGACAAAATGAGCCGGTCCTGCCGATCCACATCGAAGCCCGTCAGCTTGGCATCGCGCGCGGCGTAACCGATGACGGCGCCCGGCAATCCACTGACGCCGCTCGTACCGAACGTGAGGTCGGGTTCGCCCGACGGGGGAACGGTGAGCGTCGTCTCTTTGAAGTTCGTGGGATACTTTTCATCGGTCACTCTGACCGTAGGGCTCAGGCCTCCGCCCGAGTCCGGCGCCCGGTACGTGCACTTCGCCACGGAAGCCGAAACGTACTCGAGCGTAACCTGACCCTGGCTCGTCGTTCCGCTACTCACGATCGCGCAGGTGTAAAACGAGCTACCGCCTTCGATGAGAATCTCCCGGCTACCGCTGTGCGGTACCGTGGTGGTGCCCTGCACGCTCAAGGCGATGGCTTGGAGCTGAGCTCTTTCACCGTACGGGGTCCACGCCGCTTTCGTACTGAAACATCCGGTAAGCAAACTAGAGAACGCGATGGCGAACGCCAATAAGGGAAGGGAAAGTAAATGTTGTACCCGACGTGCCACACCTTATAAGCGTGCAAACGGGATACCGTATGAATCGTCGCTAGTTTGCCTCGAAATCGGCTCCCCCATTCGGGGGAGTAGCCAAACCCCAGACAGGGTAAGTGATCATTGTTCCGAATTGGCGAGGGAGTTGGGCGCGATAGCGGGTTGCATAAAAAGTAAACAGCCCCGTCTACGCGATAGTCGTTATCGTCGATAAACGGGGCCGAATATGGAGAAATCTAAACAGTAGCTTTAGAATTTCGCGACGAGCGCGATCGACGTCGTCGTATCCGTCTTCTTCTTTCCGGTGACCGGCAAATTCAGGTGCTCGATCTTCAGCGAGGCTTTGAGCGACAAGATGCTCGTCAAAACCGCCGTGACGGACGAGGTGTTCACGATACGCCAGTCGCTGGTGGTTTTTAGATTATCCAGCAACGATAAGGTGTTCGTGAAGTCTGCCGTTTCGGAGAACTTCCACTTGTACTCGGCTCCGATACGCGCGCTGACGAAAGTCTGCTTCGTCAGGTCGGTACGATTTTCGTTGATGAGACCAAAGCCGGCCTCCGTCGAGAGCGTGTGGGCGCCCGAGTTGAGCAGGGCATAGGTCAAGCCGGCCTCACCGCTGTACCGTTCGTTGAAGCCCGCGAAGACGTTCTTCAGGAAATTCGCATTGAGGTAGATGCCCAAGTCATCAGTCAGCTTCCGCTCGCCGCGCGCATCCGCCGTGTAGGCGTCGGCGACGGTAGTGCCGCCGCTGCTGCTATTCACGATCGCGCCCTTGGCGCTGATCACCCACGGAAGGGGTTTGTAAATCGTGCCCACGCCAAGTCCGAGCGTCCGCACGTCGGTGTTGCCCGAGGTGAGGAGCAACGAGAGCTCCGCATTACTGTCCCACTCGGCCGCTTTCGCGGTCGCCGTGGTGGCCTCTTCGGCCTGAGAAAAGTTAACCAACGCCAGTGTAAAAAAAGAAATCAGCAGTTTTTTCATAGGCCGATTTTCTAGCACGGCTTCGGCGGGTCGGCGAGCGTTTCGTCAGGCGGCTTTCACCTTATTTGAATCGCTGGGTGGGTAGGTGCTGTAGGGCGTTTCCACAATGACGGTGCTGCCGTCGGACTTTCGGTAACCGCGAACGCGGAACAACTCGAGCGGCTCGCTCTTTCCTTTGACGTGCACGACATCGCAAGGCTCGAACACGAAAGTACGGCCGAGCGGCTCACTAATCGCCTTCTCGACGAGCAGATCCGTGCCGTAAACTTTGGTGGAAGCCTCGATGCGCGACGCGGTGTTCACCGTGTCGCCAATCACCGTGTACTCCATGCGTTCGTTTGAGCCGATGTTACCTACGGTGACTTCACCGATGTGCAGCGCCATCCCGATGTAAAGTGGGGGTAGCTTGCGGTCCTTGCGTGATTCGTTGAGCTTACTTAGCGCCACGCGCATCGCGAGACAGGCGGACAAAGCGTTTGGCAGATCGTTGGGATGAGAGTCGGGAACGGACCACAGAGCCATGATCGCGTCGCCCATGAATTTGTCGACGTAACCACCGTGCTTCAGGATGATTGGTACCATTGCGGACATGTACTCGTTCAGGAACTCAACCACCTGCTCGGGCGGCATCGAATCCGACATCTTTGTAAAGTTGCGAATGTCGCTGAAGAAGACGATTGCGCGTTTTCGCTCTCCACTCAGCTTGATCTCGCCGGCTAGCATCTTCTCGGCAATCTCCTTGCTGTGAAACTTGGTCAAAGCCTTCTTCGCTTTGTCGCGTTCCTCCAGGCCTTTCGCCATCGCGTTGAACGAGTGGGAGAGGTAGCCGACCTCATCGCGCGATCGATTCCGGAGATCAATCTTGAAGTCGCCTTTGGTGATGCGGTTGGCGGCGCGTACCAAGTCGTAAATCGGTGAGGTGATGGTGTCGGAAAACAGGTTGCCGACCAGAACCGACACGCAAAGGATGATTAGCGCGAGTAAGCCTGCACGAAACTGAACCCAAAGTGCGGTCTCCGATGCTTTGCCTTGCGGAACCTCGGCCACCACGCCGAGCCCGGCAAATCCGGCCAGCCGGTAGGCCCCCATTCGGCTCTCGCCCGTTTGGGCATCCGTGTAGTGGGTGTTGCCGTTGTGCATTTTGCCTTTGCGCATTTCCTGCACAATTCCCAGATAGCTCAGATTCTCTCCGGCTTCGGCGATCGACGGGTCACTGTGGGAAAGACAGATGCCATTTCGGTCGACGATGAAGTGAGTGATCAGCTCCTTCTCGTTGCTTTCCCGAAAGAATCGTGAGGTCAGTACAAACCCCACCAGCGAGTGCGAGAATCCCTGCTCGTTCAGATTCTTGATGAAGGGGATGGCCACCGCCATGCCGGACTGCCCGTTACGGAACACCACGCGCTCCACGTGCATCTCGCCGGCCTGCAGAGTTTTGTGCTGAATCGTTTTGGATTTGGCGACGAGGTCTACCAGGTCGCGTTCCCAATCTTGCGCCGTGCTTTGGTCGTTCATCAATGGCGAGCTTGCGCGCCGAACCGGCGTGGCTCGCCCATCCGGTGAGTACTCGTAAACGACCACGCCGAGCAGCGACTCGTCGCGCTCAAAAAGATCTTTGATAATCTGTTGGCGAGCGGGCTCATTGCCGCCGCCCTGCAAAAGATTCTGCCCGAGAAAGATGAGCTTATCGGACAGGCGCTCGAATACTTCGCGCACCTGGGCGGCATGACTCGACGCCGATTCGGCATTCATCATGTGAATCAGCTGTGTGTTGTCGGCGATGAACAGACGCGTGGAAACCCAAACCAGGCTCGCCACCGCGCCCAGCAGCAGAAGGGACACGACCAGCGAGATCTTGGTGCCGATCGTAATCCGGATGGACGGTGGTTTGGGCGTAGCTTGGCTCACTAGGAGCTTATCGGAAGTTCTTCAGCCTTACCTTAGACCTACCGATACGAGATCGATATGGACCTAGTCCTAGACCAACCAGCGAAGTGGAGATCGTGGCTCGTCACGTTTCTCTGTCTGACGGGTATCTCGGTTTCGAGTTACTACCTGCAGAAGGACTTCACGCTTTCGCCGTACCAGTTCGGCGTGGAGTGGGGCCGGGTCGTGGCTTGCGACGCCAACGCCAAAATCCGGCGCAATGATTCGTACCTTTGGGCCCGGCTAGCCGACGGGCAGACGCTTTATCGAAACGACTCCATCCGGGTGGGGCCGCAAGGTTACGCGACGATTCACTTGAAAGACGGCACGAAGTTGGAACTCGGCGAGAACAGCTTCGTGGTCATCGACGACCCTAAAACACTAGCCCTGAAGTTCGTACGCGGTACTTTCATTATCGCCGACGAACGAGGCGAGCGCGCGGTAGCGGTGCAGAAAGATGGCCGCGCTTTGGAGCGCGAGCTGGTGGCCCATCTGCTGGCCCCCACTCCGGGCGCCAAGTTCTTTGCCCGCCGGGGGGACAGTGTTCCGCTCACGTTCAGCTGGGAGAACAAACAGGATGCGGCGGCCCGGTTTCGCGACGGCGCCCGGCTCATGATCAGCCGCGATCGATTGTTTACTTCCGCCGGTACCATCGTGCAGCCGGTAGAGATGAAAAGCACGGGCGAGTGGAAAACGACTCTCGGGCCTGGCCGCTACTACTGGAAGATTTTGGCGTCCAACGAGAACCTGTCCGAGGTTCGCTCGTTCACCGTAGTGCCCGTCGATCCCCTGACGCCGCTCTCGCCGGCCTCGGGCGAGTCGCTGCTGCTATTTGCCGGACAACGGACGGTAAACTTTCGCTGGTTGCCGCGCGATGAAGGACGGGGACCGACCGCCGCATTGGAAGTGAGCCGCGAAGCAGATTTCTCCAAGGTGCACACCGCCCTCGAGGTAGACCCCCGCGCAGGGGCCGCCTCGTTCGACGGGCTAGAGGCCGGGACCTACCACTGGCGCATGCGCAGCAAGTACGGCGACACGGCCACCACGAGCCGCGCCACCAGCTTCATTTTGAAAACGCGCGACAACCTGGAGCTAGCATTGAACGAGCCGGGTGACGGCGCCACTTACGAGCTGGGCCGCGCTCTGCGTTTTTCGTGGGACATCGTCGAAGGGAACTTCGAGTATCTTTGGGAAACTGAAGAGCTGAGCAGCTCGCCCAAGGGAGAAGCGATGCAAACGGTACGCGGAGGTTCCACCGTTTGGACTCCCGCCCGTCCGGGTAAGTACCGCTGGCGCGTGAACGCGAAGTTCAACGGCGAGATCGTCGGCGGCTCCGATTGGCACGAGCTAAGCGTGGTGCTGGCTTCCCCCATCGGGCTTCTCGCCCCTCGCCCGCAGGAAAAATTGTCGTTCTGGGAAGACTCGTGGAAGATTTCGTTCAAGTGGGAAGAGCAAAGCGGAGAGGGCGAACGATACCGAGTTAAGCTTTCCGAAGACGCGGCTTTCACGCGCAACGTCGTTTCGTTCGTAGCCGAGAAAGCGGAGTGGGACTGGACCCCCGCCGCCAGCGAAGGGGGCTACCGCTTTTGGAAAGTGGAATGGCTCGGTAAGAACGACGAGGTTATCCGCTTCAGCGAAGCGCGCCGTTTCTTCTTTGGCGTGGCTGACGTGCTGTCGCCGCCCACCGCGAAGTTCCCCCAGAACGGGGCCGAGATCTCACTCAACGATTTAAGTAAGGACCCTGAAATCGAATGGGAGAAGGTCGACCGCGCCATCGGCTACGAGATCGTAGTCGAACGCGACGGCAAACCGTGGCAGCAGCAGCGAATCGAGGGCACGAGGTTCAAACTGCACAATCTCAAGCCGGGCCAGTATACGTGGGCCATTCGGGCCGTCGACATTTTGAAACGTCGGGGCGAGTTGTCGTCGCTTCATCCTTTCACCGTCAAGCCGGGCGACAAGCTTAAAGCGCCTAGCAAGACCGAGTGGGAGGTGGAGTGAGATTCTTCCTCGCCACCCTTGCTCTTTTTTTGCTGACGGCGGCGCCGGCCTACGCCCGCATCGCTAAGATCCGTTGGGAGAACGTGCCCAACGCGGTTCGCTACGAGATTCGAATCCTTCAGGGGGGCGAAGAGATCGTGAAGTCGGTTAGCGAGGGTTCGAATCCTTCGTGGCGCGGGGCTTTGTCGCCGGGCTACTTCGTATACCAAATTCGCGGCGTGGACCGATTAGGCGTCGCGGGTGAATGGACGCCTTCGCAGCTCATTTTGGTAAAGCCTCGCGAAGCGCAGCCGTTGTCGCCGGGTAATCGAGCGCAGCTGACGCTCACCGAGAAAGAGGGCCGACTCTTTCTGCGTTGGCGCGCAATGGGCCGCCGCGTGAAGTACCTCGTGGAGATTCGCCACGAAAAGCAGCGTCTCGATCGCACCGTGCTGGAGAAGAGTGACCTCGAGCTAGAGAACCCGAGCTCCGGCAACTACCGGTGGCGGGTAACGCCGCTGATTCAGGCGGAAGGATCAGTCGAGCCACGTTTCTTAGAAGAGTTCGACGCGATTACCAAGGGGGAAACGTCGAAGTGGCAGGAGTTCGACCTAGAGCTCGACGCCGGTTACCTGAAGGCCAAGGAAAGATTCATGGCGCCGCGGGTAGCGACGCTGCCCGATCGCATGCCCGTTCCGTACGGTAAAACGGTGGAGGTGGCGTGGGACGATGTAGAGGCCGCCGAGGCCTACGAAATTCGTTACGTGGCCGTGCCTCGTGCGCCGTACCGAGATCTCAGCTCGCTCGAACGACGCTCCAATACGATCACCGTTCGCGAGCCGCGCGTGAACTTGCCGGTTGAGAACGGCAAGCGTTACGAGGTTCACGTGCGCGCCCTGTCGCGCTTCGATGCGCGTGGAGTCGCCAGTATCGTATCTCCCGAGTCGCGCGCGTCCTTCGAGATCGACGACACGGCGGTGCCCCAGCGCCCTCTGCACTTTCTTTCTCTCGTCAGCTCGCTTGCCCCCTACCGCGACGCCCGCGTAAGCCCCAGCCAGGGTTACCAAGGGGACATCGAAGGAGCCGGCGTCGGAATCGAGCTTGGCCTGCGGTACTACCTCACGCCGCAGCTACAAGGCGACTTCAATGCCTTTTTCGAGCAACAGGATGTGGAAGGCGCGCGCGACACGCGCACCGAACAGCGGCTCTATCTGCATTACGTGTGGAACCCGGGCGGAGTTCAGTCCGGCTGGGCGCTGAAGGCGGGAGCGGGGCTCGCGCGTCTCAATTACTCAATTCTTTCTCCCGTCACTTTGGGCGCCAACACCACCACCGAGACGTCGCAAGTTTCGATGCTCGCCCTGATTCCTTCGTTTGAGCTGGAGAAACGTCTGTTCGAAAACCTAACCGCTTGGGCCGACGTCAAATTGCCGTACCTCGTTAGCTCGTCCGGGTCAGGAAGTCGCACCAACCTGCGCGCTGATTTTCTGAGTAACCTTCGTGCGACGCTGGGCGTACGCTGGCACCTGGGCGATGGCTTTCACGTGCTGATGGTGCTTTCGCGCGAGCAACGCACGATCCAGTTCACGGAGAATGGGATCGACGGAGAGATCTCGCGCCCGACGGCTACGCGTGCGGGCCTCGGCGTCACCTACGCCTGGTAATTCAGTAGGCCGGGGGCTGGGCCGGGCTCGGTCGGTCTTTGTTGAGCCGCTGCTCAATCTTGGAACGAGATGAGTTTGGCTGCGAGGCGCCCGCCAAACTTTTGGATGGATTGGGTTCCTCAGTCGAGTCCGTCAGCCCTAGAGATCCTAGTCCAACGAACACCCCAACCGCGGCCGCCCCGGCCAGAGGAACGAAGCACGCCGAGTCTTCCCACATTGGGGGCTTCGGAGCGGGCAGTTTGAACGCCTTACGCGAGTTTCCGACTCCGTAGAGGTTGATGAGTTCCTTGAAACTTCGCAGGTAACTCATCCGCGCGAAGGTAAGCTTGCGTTCCCGCACGGGCACTTTGCGAGTTCGCAGCAAATCGAAGAACGGCACGGGCGCCACTTCGCGGAAGCGAGAAAAGTTAAGCATCTTGCCGTACAGCGCATCGCGATTGAAGTCCATTATGAGGTCCACACCCTCAATCGCCCCGCGATCTTTTGGTTCGAGGTCGCCGTGCCAGCGCAGGGCGACGGTGGAAACTTCGGTGGGGAGGTCATACTTCGTCCGTTTTGCGTAATCTTGAAGGAGGCCTTTAAAGCGCAACAACGAGTTGGCCTGGGTATTCGTGTAGTCGAGGATGACCAGCTTTTTTCCCTGCAGATCCTTCGCGGGGGGCAGCCACTCCTTGAAAAGGGCATCTGCCTTGTCCTTCACCGTGTCGGAAGAGAGATGTATGTCACTGAGACCGCTCACCGGTATCTGGTACGACTGGAAACGCGATTTCCCGACCATGATGAGGTAATCGCGCAGCGCCGTAGGGCTGCGGCCCACAAAAATAAACGCGTGGGTCTCCGGCGAGTACTTCTCCAGTAGCTCCAGCCCCACCTGATCGAGCTGCGGGAGGATGGCCACCAAGTCATCGTAGTCCGGCGGCGCACTTTGCACCTGCGTTTCGGCGTGGGCGGACGTAGCTATGCCGAACGAGAGAAAAAGGCCCAGAATAGAAGCGCGTAGTCCCAACCCATAACCCAAACTTGCCCACTAACATTGTGACGAAATCCGGCCCCGAAATAAACGTGGTCAATGAGTCCACGGCTAGTTTCTTGGTGATTGATATTCCGCAGCTTTTCCTGCCTAGGATTTCGACGGGCACCGCCTAACCTTTGGGCACACCAAATCGCGTGGTTTCAAGCGCTTGCTGAAATCGGGCCGAACGCCGTCAAAAAGATCGTCAACCGACAAACAATTGTTCAGTTGAAAACGGTCGGTGCGAAAGTTGCAGTTTATTGTTTTATTCCCACTATTTCACGAGGCCATGGGTGCCGCATCTCTTTCGAAAAAATTACTTCATTCTACTTGTGGCTAGCGGGCTGTGCGGTGGCTGTTCGGTTTACCTTCCCGAAACTAAAGTCGAGGGGCAGCGCGACCCGCTCCGGCGCAGCTTGCTCATCGAATCGATTCCCTCGATCGTACCTGGCGGAACCGTCTTGCAGCTTCAATTCAAGGATCTCACCTCCGCTTCCTTGAACTCCGTCGTCCCCAATAATCAGTTTATTCGTTACAGCGTGGATGGCGGCCGCAACTTCGTGACCGTGGGGCCCCGTTCTTTTCTCCAACCCGAGATGCGCTGGACCGCACCCTACGTCGATACTAAGAACGCGCGACTCGAACTCGTGGCATCTTCGGGGTCTCGCATCGACGTACTCATGCAATCGCGTGTTTTTGAAATCAGGTCGAGTGGTCCCGCTCTGTCCCAGGATTTATTGCCCTACTACCACACCAGCAATACCGATCAGGTCACTTACGGCGGGACTTGCGAGAGCCAGTTTCCGGTCACTATTTCCCTGATTCCCACCTCGGGTGAGGCTACGGTGCTAGGAACCGTGACCTGCCAAAATGGACGTTGGTCGTTTCCGGTCACCGCGACAGTAGACGGAGAATCCGAGTACCAGTTTTACGCGCAGGATAGCGTGAACAATTCGACCACGCTTCGGGTGAAGTGGAGGCGTGATACCGTTCCTCCGGTGATTGCGCCGAATACTTTGCAGTTGGCCGGCGGCGCGGCATCCGTAATCACCAACTACATTCCCGTTTCGCTAGACGCGTCGGATGTGCATAGCCATGTCACTCATTTCTGTCTTCGGTACGCGCTAGGCGCTGAAGTGATCTCCGGACCGGACGCTGCATGCTGGGTTGCGGTAAACGACCCTGATCAACCGCGCTTGGTTCCGCAGAACACTTTGACCCTCCGAGATTTTCTCTACCGTATCGGTTACGTGATGGGCACTTACCGCGTAGTGACGTTCGCACGCGATGCCGCCGGCAACGTGTCGCTGCCGCAGGAAAAGTCTATTCACTACGATCCGGGCATACCCCCGGTGGTGGTGAACGTGATGGCGAGCAAGACCGATCCTCCGACCTTGCCGCTACCCACGGCCGACATTACGGTACCGTTGGGTACTCCAGTGGTCATTCGGTGGAAGGTGACCCATGCCCACAACGGTTTGGGGCCTACTCCAATCTCTCTTTACTCCACGTCGGACGACCGGACCTTCACGCCAATTGCTCAGAGTTTAAGCAACGGCGCTAACGGTGGTTGCTCGCTTGGCTCGGGCCTTTCCACCGGCTGCTACGTTTGGACGAGCGCGTTGCCGACTGATACCTACTTTCGTATTCGGGTGGCCGTTCAGGATCTGAATGGCATGATTACGACGAGCAGCACCAATCCGCTCAATGGAAATGGCTTATCGAGTATCGCCGGGAATACGGATGCGGGAGTTGGCGCGAGCGCGCAGGCCGCCATGTTCATCGGTCCTAAACTTGGATACCTGTCGTCGGACGCCGGCTCGTTCGTCGTCAGTAACCGCGGCAATGTTTTTTTTCGGGATCCCGAGAAGGGGATCCTTTGGATGCAGCCCAGGGATGCCATCGTCCGGGTTCTAATGCCCCGCAATTCTGCCGCGAGCAACACGTACGAAGGATCGATAGTGAGTGGTTTGCCTTCCGTTCGTGCTCCCATCAAGATGGCGCTTGATTACAACAATGGACTGCTCGTATGGGACTACGATCGCATTCGGCGCATCGATCTTAACAGCATGACGATCACCACGGTCATCGGCGGTGGCAGTTCCAACCTAGACAACGTCGGTCCGCTAGAGGTGAAGTTTAGTGCCCTCGGAGGCGCGGATTCGAGTTCGCCTTTGCTCTTGTTCGTACCGCTACCCGATGGGCGAATCGTTTTCGAGTCCGATTATTACGGGTCGCTGGCCAGCCGACTGAGGGTTTACTCACCGTTCACCAACAAGGTTACCAGCATCGACGTGTCGGGCCGCGGCCACGGCGTGGGGTTCGAATCCACGGGTTACGAGACGGAAGAGCTGAAGGCGTGTTTCACCGTTCGTTTGGGCATCAACACCCCGTGCGCGTTTCAGGGGTTCGGCCTCGAGTACAATCCGGACAGCTACGAGCTCACTACTTTATTGGTTACGGTGGTCCATTCCCTCGTCGGCGGCGCTGCCTACCCCATGGCCAATCTTATTCCTTCGCTAGAGCAGGTCGTGTTGCCCGGCGAAGTAATCGGCCAATCGAAAGGGCCACACCCGCCCCCGGAAGGAGACATGACCCGGATCATCGGCCGCAATGGCCGGCTGTATGCGGTGAACCGGGGCAGCGGTCGAATTTCTCGTTACAACAAGGCAAGTGCCTCGTGGGAACGCATAGTCGGTACGAACGCAGTCGGCGACTGTGCCGATGGCACGGCGGCTTTGAGCTGCGCGATTCGGCCCACTGATGCCTTCGTCGATGCGCAGGGCAATCTTTTCTTTTTGGACAGTGGGCGCATTCGCACGGTGGATGGGGCGCAAAAGGTCGTCACCGTGTACGGGCAGTCATTCTTTTTCGGCGACGGCGGGCTGGCGATTTCGGCGCGCTTTAGCGTCGTACCTACGCTCGATAGGGCCAACGATGGCGAGGTCGTGGTGTTGGACAGCGGCGAGTCGCGCTTGCGGGTTTTTTCCCCGGGCGGCAACATTCAGACGATCGCGGGCAATAGTGTGCTCGCCATTCCAGCGCTCGATCAACCGGCGAGTACCCAATCTTTTTCCATCGCCGGGGCCGGGCGAGAGTTCACGGTATTCTCGATCGACCGCATATCGAAAGACGTTTTTACCTCTCGCGGGTCGTCCGTTGCTCGTTTGACTCGCGCTACGGATCGGTGGTCCATCGTTTCTAGCGCCCTGGGCGGCATCTATCCCCCCAATGTCGTCGGGTTCGACGGACAAAAGTTACTCGTCCATTCAAATGGTTACGATTCTAGCATTGGCACCTTCTCGAATTCCCTACTCAGGCATTTGGCGCAAGACCCCTTTGCCTCGCCCCCGACGTTGACCGACTTTGCGGGCGTTCCTGGTGCGGCGGCGGGTAGCTTTTGCGCCGACGGAGGTGCCGTGGCGACGTGTTCGGTTCCGTGGGCGTACGACAACCGCGTATCGAAGTCGGTTTACGATCCGGCGAACCAGCGATGGCTAGTGCTGGCGACGGGTACCGGCAAGGTGAAGGTAATGCCCACTGCTCCCGGTGCGTTAACTTCCTCAATTGTCCTAACTCACCCCGCGAGCTCATTTGCGTACCGTAGCGACGCTAACGGTGACACCATTTACTACTGCGCGAACGGTCGTGTGTACCAAAAGGTGGTGGGGGGCTCGGGTCTCGACACGATGTTGCCCTGGCGCATTCCGTCCATGGCTTGCACGGGGATGAGCATGGTTTACCATGAGCAAACTCAATCTATCGTCTTCCCCTACCTGCAAACCGGACTATACGGCGTGGGCGAATACAAGATTCCGTAGAACGAATAGCTTCATTCACCGGACGCGGACGTACGAAATAAAAAAGCCCCGGCGGATTCCCGCCGGGGCTTCTGATTATCTAGTCCGGAGCGATTAATCGTTCGGACGGCGAAGGAACGTCGGGATGTCGTACTCTTCGGTTTCGAAGAAACGTTTCCCAATCTCCCGCGCCATCTGACGAGCGTGCTTCAGGTCGGCCGGTCCGCCTTCGGTTTTTTGCACCGGCTGCGATACCTGGTTGGCCTGGGGCGACAGCTGAGCTTGCTCGAGCGGAGCCTGCTGCGGGGGGGGCTGCACGGTTTCCGTGCGATTCATCGCCTCTTCCTGCACCACCGGGTTGAAGCCCGTGGCGATTACCGTTACGCGAACCTCGTCTTGCAGGTTCTCGTCGATGACCGAGCCGAAGATGATTTCGGCATCCTCGTGCGCTTCTTCCGTGATGAGCGAAGAAGCTTCGTTCACCTCGAACAGCGTAAGGTCCGAGCCACCCGTGATGTTGATGATGATGCCCGTCGCGCCCTTGATGGCGATATCTTCGAGCAGCGGAGACGAAATGGCCCGGCGGGCCGCTTCAATCGCCCGGTTCTCACCGCTGGCGGAGCCCGTGCCCATCAGCGCCAAACCTTTGTTCGCCATCACGGTGCGTACGTCGGCGAAGTCGAGGTTGATGAGACCACGAATGTTGATGAGGTCCGAGATACCTTTGACGGCCTGGAACAACACCTCGTCTGCCTTTTTGAAGCAGTCGAGCATCGTGGTGGTCTCGTTGGCGATGTAGAGCAGGCGCTGGTTCGGGATGCAGATAAGGGTGTCGACGGCTTCTTTCAGCTCGGCGATGCCCTTGTCCGCATTCTTGCGGCGCTTCTTGCCTTCGAAGTTGAACGGCTTGGTCACCACGCCAACCGTCAACGCGCCCGCTTCTTTAGCGATGTTCGCGATGACCGGAGCGCCACCGGTTCCGGTGCCGCCGCCCATTCCGGCGGTGATGAACACCATGTCGGCGCCGTAGAGCGCTTCCGCGATGCGGGAGCAATCTTCGAGAGCCGCTTTTTTGCCGACTTCAGGATTCGCGCCAGCACCCAGCCCCTTGGTCAGCTCGTTGCCGAGCTGAATCTTGTGGGGAGCGGGATGAACGAACAACGCCTGGTTGTCCGTGTTGGCCGCGATGAAGTCGACCCCATTGAGACCGAGATTGATCATCGTGGTCACGGCATTCGTTCCGCCGCCGCCGACACCGATAACCTTTATCTTGGCGCCAAGTACCGACTGTTTTTCTTCGATTTCGAACATCGGGCCTCCTTATGAAAAGCCTGTAAAAAGTTTTGCCTCGTCCGCGAGGGCCGTATTTGAGCCATTTGCTGAGGCGGTCGGCTTGCGCCGCCCGCACGCAAATTACTCAAATGCGACCCTCGCTCCGTTTAAAACACGTCTTCGATCCAATTCTTCACCTTCGTCAGTGCACGCTCGAACTGAAAATTGCGCTTCTCCGGTTCCGGAGACACTTTGGAGCGAAGATTGTTGCGGAGGGCGTAGGTCGCCATGCCGATGGCCGTGGCGTACGAGGGGTGAGTCACCCCTTCGGCCAGTCCGCCGATTCCCACCGGAGCCCCTCGCCGCGTTGGCACTTCGAGGATGTACTCCGAAAACTCAGGGATCCCCTTCAGCAACGCGCCGCCGCCGGTAAGGACAACCCCGGTGGAGAGGATGTTACGGTAGCCGCTGTGGTCGATCTCTTGGGCAACCAGATTCAGCAGCTCTTCCACGCGGGCTTCCACGATATTGACCAGGTCTTTCTTGGCCACTTCGCGGTGCTTACCGCCGAGTAACGGGATTTGAATCTTGGTGTTCTCGTCGCCGACTTCCGCGGTGGTCGAACCGTGCTCGATCTTGATCCGTTCCGCGTCCTGAATCGTGGTGCGCAGGCCCACCGCGATGTCGTTCGTGATATGGGCGCTGCCGATTTGCAGCGTAGCCGTGTGCACGATCGTGCCGCGCTGGTAGATGGCGAGGCTCGTCGCCGAGCCGCCCACGTCGATGAGCGCCACGCCCAACTCTTTTTCGTCGGCCGTCAGTACGGCGTCGCCCACGGCGATGGAGTCGAGCACGAATCCGTCGAGGTTGAGCCCCGAAAGCTCCGCGCACTTCGCGAGGTTCTGCAGGTTAGTGAGCGAGGCGGTGACGATGTGCACGCGGGCTTCGAGCCGCACGCCCGCCATGCCCACGGGGTCTTTTACCCCTTCTTGGTCGTTCACGATGAACTCTTGGCTCAGGGTGTGAACCCGCTCGCGATCCGGCGGAAAGGCGATGGCTGATGATGCGTCCATGGCGCGCTCGACGTCGCTTTCGGTAACTTCGTTACCTTTCACCGCGACTACGCCCGTGCTGTTGAAACCCTTGATGTGAGTGCCCGCGATGGAGATGGCGGCGTGGGTGAGGGACGAGCCGCACATATGCTCGGCCTGCTGCACCACTTTCTTGATCGCATCCACCGTGGCCGGGATATTCGTCACCGCCCCTTTTCGCAGTCCCGAGAAGGGGACCTGCGCGTGGCCGACGATCTCTAACGAGTCGGGGCCCATTTTAGCGGCAATTAAACTGATTTTCGTCGTACCTAAGTCGAGGCCCACGTAGAGGCCTCGCGCTTTTTCCGTCGTCCGTTTTGGGATTGGCATGGTGGCCACCCTTTTACTTAGGCGCGAGGACAAACGACCAGATGTGACAAAGGACCGACGGGGAGGTCCCTCACGCGATGTTAATTTTTAAAACTGCTTAAACTGCTTGAAAAAGCGAACGAATAGTACTCTTCGACGTAACTTTATTTATTTTCGTGGGGTGTGACAATGGTTTTCTTCGGGAAAATCAAATTGATCTTCCGGGGTTGGGCGGTTTGGAGGGGTGGATGACGCAGGAGCAAAACGAGGTAGGGAAGTTGGGTCGACCAGGTTTCGAAATCAAACAGCACTTCGACGGGAATCGGCGTGAGAAAAATTCGGAAATAAGGATACCGATCGAGATTGAGCTCCGACACGAGAAAGTCCGGCTCGAGCGACCGCTGAATGCGGTGAACGGTCTCCAAAACCTGGGCCTTGCTCCACGGCGAGGCGGCGGCGCTAGGCTCCTGCGTGATGATGGGCAAGCGCAGGGCGGTAAGCGGCCGGCGATCGATACGCTCGATGAGCACCCCTCGGGAATCGAGGTAATGCGGCTCTCCGTCGCGGATCCAGATTGCCGACACCACGCGCGGGGTGGCGCGCACGAAAAGGCGATTCGGAAATTCCTTCTTCACGATGGCCTGGTCTACCCAGATCAAGCTCTTTAGCCGTAGCACCACCGACTCGGCATCGAGAGTCACGAGGCTGGTTTTGTCGCCGATTGGCAGCGAGTCGCGGATCTCTTTCTCGGTGATTGGGGCTTCCGCTTCGACGATGACGTGCTTGATGTGAAACCACGGAATACTTTCGATCCAGCGCCCCAGCGGCAAGAAAAGCAAACCGCCCACGATGAGGCCGAGCAAAATGATTCTCGCTACCCATTTGCGCAGCTTCGTGACGGAATTTTGCGAAACGGAGGAGCCAGCTGCTTGCTTGGTGTAAATCATGAGGCGAGCGAAACCGCCTTGTCGGCCTCGGTCTCGGCGGACCCTAGTCGCGCTCCCAGTACGCGCGCCAAGCTGTCGGCCGCGAGTGAGGTGGGATACTGCGAAGTAAGGTGCTGACGCAGAGAGGTAGCGATGCCGCTCTTCAGCTCGGGGCTCGTCTCCATGCGCAGGATCAGCTCGCCCAGGGTCTTCGTGTCGTGCGGCGGCGTAATGAAACCGGTGCGCCCTTCCAAGATGTAGTCCTCGATGCCCGGAAGCTCGTTGGCGATCACCGGCAACCCGTACTGGGCCGCGTAAAGCAGCGGCATGAAGTGATCGTTGCGCACGGGAATGTACAAAAAGAGGTCGAGGTTTTGGATCTCTTCGACGTGCGTCGTTTCCTTGATCTTGACGGTCTTTTCGAGCCCCAGCGATCCCACGAGATTACGCAGGTGTTTGGTGAGCGGCCCGTAACCCATCAACGTAAACTCCACGGTGGGGCTTTTCTGCGAAACGTAGTGGGCCACCGTCATCACGTGGTGAAAGTTGTTTTCGGCGGTGAATTTGGAAAAGGTGCCAACGCTCAAGCCGGGGCGAATCAGTCCGGAGGCCGGCCGCGGTTCGCGGTGCGTAGGCGAGAACGGCAGCGGACAAAAGTGCAGCTGCGTTTTCGGCACGCCGCGAATGTCGGCGAGGAACCGGAACGTGAACGGACTCAGGCATAAGAATCGGTGATTGGGGGGAGGGGTCTCCCATTTTTCCCAAAGTAACGAGTGCCACGAAGCCTGCGTGGGCGTCGTGTCTAGCACGGTGATCAAGGCCGGCGCGTCCGGCGGCAGATCACGTAAGCGCCGCGTGGCTTCTTTCCAGCCACGGGTCACGAACCACACTCCGCCCGTTCGCGCTTTAAGCTCGCGCGAGGGAAGCAAATCCGTGGTCTCGACTTCGAAATAACGACGTAAACCGTCGACGATCGGCGAGAACACCTCGCGTTCCCAGGGATGCAGATCGTGGCCGAGGATTACCTTTAGGGGTAGCACCGGGAAATTATATCACTTCCCCGGAACTGCCCTCGTTAAGCGTGGTCGTTCATGAAATCGATCAGCTTACGCAGCGACCCGATGTCCTTGCGGTCGAACGGCAGAACCAGGCGCGGCAAATCCGCGATGTCCGGCTCGTTGCCTTCTTCCGGTAAGGCCTTCGAGAGCTTGATCTCTTCGCCCATCGAGAGGTGCTTGAACTCCTGCATGGAGTTGATCTTTTTCATCACTTCCGCGGTCGGCGCCTTTTTCAAGCGCAGCACCGAGAGGTGGCGCACGAAACGCATCGAGTGGAACACTTTGTAGAAGTGCTCGATGTGATCGATGGCTTCCTTCGGCGTGTGGATGATCTTCATCAAGTTGAAGTCACTCGCGGCCACGAAGCCCTTTTTCAGCACGACTTCCTTCAGGAACTTCTCCCACTCCGTCCAAAAGCCGTAGCCCGCGGGCTCGACGAGCACGATGGGGATGATGTTCGTTTTGCAGGTTTGCAGTAGCGTCAGCACTTCGAACGCTTCGTCGAAGGTGCCGAAGCCGCCCGGGAAGAACGCGAACGCCGAGGCCTCCTTCACGAGGAAAAGTTTCCGGGTGAAGAAGTATTTGTAGTTGATCAAGCGCCCTTTGGCGTCGATGAACGGGTTGGCCGTTTGCTCGAACGGCAGCTTGATGTTCAAGCCGAAGCCGCCCTGGTTTTCGGCGCCTTCGTTACCCGCCTGCATGATGCCCGGGCCACCGCCCGTGATGATCATGAACTTGCGTTTCACCGCTTCGGCGGCAAACGCCTTGGCCAGGTTGTAAGCTTCCGTTCCGACCGGCACGCGGGCCGATCCGAACATCGTAATCTTGGGGTTCGAGCGGTGCGAGCTAAACGTCTTGAACGAGAACCGCAGTTCGCGCAACGTAGTCGCCGCAATCTTCAAATTCAAAGTGCCGGGGGCATCCTTTGCCAGTTTGACGGCCGAGCGGAAAATATCGCTCACGAGGCCGGCTTGTCCGGGCTTTTGGCCTTCGGTGGCCATTTGATGCACTAACTTTTCGACCTCTTCCCAGGTCGTGCCTTTTTCCGCCGCGATTTCGACTCCGTGATCGGTGAGTTCCGACGGG
Organism: Bdellovibrionota bacterium; assembly: GCA_041736915.1. GTDB lineage: Bacteria > Bdellovibrionota > FAC87 > UBA2466 > UBA2466 > JBGSST01. Next base: position 1,240 of record JBGSST010000399.1, on the reverse strand, counting down.
TCAGGAGCGTTTTCGTCTTTTTGTTTCAATTGCCTGCCTACTTTCTTTCTTGGATAATCCAAGCGTGTCTACCACCGGAAAAAATAGCTCTCAAAAGTGGTATTGGACGGCAGTACTCAGTGCCTTAATCGGCATTCTGCTGAGCCTTTACCTTCTCGTGCAACATACTCGACTCAAAGCGGGAATCCAAGGAGGGCCCAGCCTGTGTAGCCTGGGCGGCGCCTTCAACTGCGAAGTCATCGATTCGAGCGCTTACTCCGCGATCGGCGGTATTCCGCTGGCGGGGATCGGAGCGGTCTGGTTTGCCTTCTGTCTCTTCGTTTTACTGACCGCCCCATCGGGACGCCGGAAGGTGGGGCTGCTCAGCTCCTCACTCGTGGCCCTGCTGCTGGTGGCGCTGGCTATCGACATGTATTTGTTAGGCATTCAGGTTTTCTCGATAGGGAAGTATTGCCTCTTCTGCCTGCTGACTTACGTTTGCAACATCCTGTTGCTCGTCGGCACCGTGCAGTCATTCGTGCCGGAGGGAAAGTTCTCTTTGGGCAAGATCAAGCGGGCCATCCGGTTCGGTGGGGATGGGGCCGTATCGGTTCCTTCGCTGGTCATCGTTCTCGTTGGCGTGCTTGGCACGATCACCATGGTGGCGCTGGTTCCGTCGTTCGTGCGTACTGATTCTCCCCAACAGGAGAAGGTCGAAGACGCCATGGCCCAGTTCCTGGAAAGCTGGAAGAAACTGCCCATCAAGAACATCGAGTTCAAAGACGGGGACGGCACGATGGGCAACCCCTCGTCGCGCGTCCGGGTTACCGTGTTCAGTGATTTCGAGTGCCCGCACTGCCGCAAGGCGGCCTTTACCATGAGCTCGGCCCTGCACCCGATTCAGGACCGCGTGTTTTTGGTCTTCAAGCATTTCCCGCTCGATTCGAGCTGCAACTCGCTGCTGCAGTACCAGCTTCACCAGCACGCCTGCGAGCTAGCCCGCCTAGGCTACTGCGCGAAGAAAAAAGGAAAGTTCTGGGAGTTTCACGATCGCGTGTTCTTGAACATGGATGAAGAAGATATCAAGAAGGGCACGGACTACATCAAGTCGCAGCTCAAGGACATCTTTACCGCGGCCGAGTACGACGCCTGCCAGAAGGATGCGGCGGCGATCAAAAATACCGAGCAAGACATCAGCCTGGGCAAAGAGCTAGGAATTGGTGGTACGCCCTCGGTCTTCATTAACGGAAAGAAATTCGGA
>JBGSST010000390.1:0-13878 GCA_041736915.1 Bdellovibrionota bacterium | reverse complement strand
CACCCTCGGCCCATGCATTCTACCTTTGGCAGCGCAGTACACTGGGCAAGCTGCAGCGCAAGTTTGGGTTCTACCCGCCGCTAGAGGTGAGCCGGGAGTTCGACAAAGATTTCGTGTACGCCGCGAGCGACTGGACGCGGGTGGCGCTTATGCTGAAAGACTCACGATCTCAGGAGGCGTGGAGAAAACTCATGGGGCTAGGCTTTACCCAGCTTGAACACGACGGCACCCACTTTCTGGCGCGCCGTACGCCGTACCGGGAAGAGACCGATCCTACGAAGCTGCTTTTTCTGAATCCCGCGGCCGAGCACCTGCGCGAATGGTCGTCCCACTTGAGTACCTTGCGCGGCGACAACAGCACTTTCGGAGGGTTTACGAGCTGGATGAAACGGCTCAACTGGAAAGGGTTGGGGTGGCTCTTACCGGTGCTGATGATAGCGGCCGGCGTGGCGACCGGCGTAGCCTACGGTAAGTATCCCACGCTTCACTGGCGCCCTTTTCTCGATTGGCTGGTCGGACTTTCGGTGGCGACCTACGGACTGCTGTTTTTTTTCTTATTCAAGTCGAGCCGTCAGTACCTCATCAAAAATCGGCTTCTGAACACGATGCTCAGCTGCGGCCTGGGGTTCGCGTAGCGATTGTGTGGGCTGCCTTGGCCTACGGTAATGGGGCCCTCGATGAATCAGAGACGGTAATTAAACGGTTGCCTATTTTGGAGCTGCGCACCGGGCGGGGGCGGCGGCGCACGACGTATAAAGTTGTGGCCCAGGACTTAAGCGATCTCGAGCGGGAGATTGAGATAGAGGTCTCCCATTCCCTTTTCGATAAGGCGCGTTACCAAGGTAGCCAACTCCAACTGACGCTGAAGCCCGGCCGATTCGGCTTTGAATGGATCGTGAACAAGGATGTAGTCATCGAAGGGCAAGATTAGTCCTCCTCGTGTTACAGTTATCTCGTGCGTGCCTACCGTCTACGTACCCTACTGTTACCCACGCTTGGGGTGGCGTACGTGCTGATTGCCCAGACCGCGCCGCAAGAGATCTTTCCTTTCTTCAAGTGGAATCTCTTTTCATCGGTTCCGGTCACCGCGCAGAGGGTTCACGTCAAGATTCATCAGATTGATGGTGAGGAGCTATCTCCCTTCGACTTGGTGAAGGACCGCGCCACCCTTCGACAACGAGGCTTCAGCGTTCCGTACTCGATGTACTCGGTCCGTACGCTCAATATGCTCGGTGCCTGCTTGGAAAGGTCTCCCGCCTCTCACTGGTGCCGAAACATCCGCGCGGATTTCGAACGCACTTTTTTGACCAAGGTGCGTAGCACGTCGTATCGGGTGATTCGACTCCGCTACGATCCCCTGGAGCTGCTGCGCCACGGGAAATACCGGGAACGGATCAAGCTCGCCTCGCTGCACTTCGAAAGGCAGCCGTGAGGATGCTTTTGCGTCGGCTGCGACGTTGGATTGGCGAACGGCCGTTGGCCGGCACGCAAATCTTCGAGCGGCAGCGTACCGACTACGGCCGGGCCATCACCTCAATAAAAACCTTCTACCTCCTCACGGTTTTGATTCCTGCCGCCTACTGGCAAGGTCTACTCGAGCTGGTCGAGAGCGGCATTCCCGAGCCCTTGTGGCCGGTGCGTTTCGTACTGACGCTCGCAAGGCCGGAGATTGTGACGAACGTATTTCTCTTCGCCGGCGTAGGGGCATTTCTGTGGATTCTGTGTGCACCGGGCTCGCGCTGGGCTCGCGTGTCCTCGTTTGCGGGCAACCTCTTGGTCGTGTCGCTGCTTTATTCGCGTGGAAAGATCTATCACACGCTTCACGCGATGCTTTGGATGCAGTTCGTGTTCATCTTTCTGCCGGTTTGGAAAGGGGATGGCTCCACCTTGCGGCGCCGCGATCGGCAAAGTGTTCTGGTCACGTTCGCCACTGCCCAAGGGCTTTTGCTGCTCTTTTATTCCATGTCGGGAGTCGCCAAGGTATTCGACGGGGTCTACCACCTGATTCACGGTGGGCTCGGTTCTTTTTCCCCGCTCGCGATGGCCTACCAAATCGCTTATCACCTGACCTCGCAGTATCACACCCCGACCCTGCCGCAGACCTTCGCCATGAATCAGCCGCTACTCGGCTATCCCGTCTACCTCATCACCATCTACGTGCAGGCCACGGCCCTGTTAGTGGTAGCCAAGCCGTCGCTTCACCGTGTGTGGGGAACGGCGCTGATTCTGTTTCACGTCGGCACGAAGCTCTTCATGGGGATATTTTTTCTGGAGAACACCCTCATCCTGGGCGTACTACTGGTGAATTCGCCGTTTCTTCGCGACCGGCCGTGGAGGGAGAGACTTCGCGAGCTCCCCGTGCTTGGCCTTCTCCGCTTCGGACGCTAGACTCCTCCCCATGCCAAGTCGCGACTACGCCCTGCTCTACATAAACGGAGAACGCCACGAGGTACGCGGCGACGCGGCGGGTCTGATGTTGGCCGACTACCTTCGCTACGAGGCGGCCCTTACCGGCACCAAGATCGTGTGCGCGGAGGGGGACTGCGGCGCCTGCACGGTTTTGCGCTGGTTTCCCTACCCGGCTAAGCGGCATCACGGGAGCCCCTTCGAGGCCATTAACTCTTGCATCGCTACCGTCGCGCAGCTGGATGGCTCGGCCTTGGTAACGGTCGAGGGACTTAACGACGGGGAGAAAACCTGCCCCGTCGAAAAGCTGACGCCGGTCCAGGACGCGATGGTGAAGTGCAACGGCAGTCAGTGCGGATTTTGCACACCGGGCTTCGTGATGGCGCTCACCTCGCTCGTCGAACGCCGGCTGGCCGATAAGAATACCGAGAAGATTTCGGAGAAAGCGGCGAAGAACTACCTCACCGGAAACTTATGCCGCTGCACGGGCTACCAGCCCATCCTCGACGCCGCTACGTCGATCGACCTGGCGCGGGCCACGTCGCTGTCCGCAACCTGCCTCACGGCCAAGATCAAGAAAGAGCTTACCGCGGCCGTAAAGACCGGCGTAGAGATCAAGACCGAGCTTTTGCATTACGTGGCCCCGGTGACGGTCAAGGCCGCCTCCCAGCTCCGCGCTAAGCATGCGGACTCGTTAATCGTGGGCGCCGCGACCGATCTCGGCGTGCTCGCCAACAAAAATAAGCTGCAGATTAAAAAAGCGATAAGCCTGCACCTCATTGCCGAGCTGTACGATTGCGAAACCGTAAAGTCCACAAAGGGAAACCGCTTCCGCATCGGCGCCCGGGTCACCATGGCGGCGCTGCGCCGGGAGCTAGTTACCGCCGCGCCCGACATTTCCCGGTTTCTTGATCTCTTCGCATCGCCGCAGATCAAGAATATGGCAACGGTGGTGGGCAACGTGGCCAACGCTTCGCCGATCGGCGACACGGCTCCATTCCTGCTGTCGACCAACGCGGTGCTAACCGTGTATGGCCCGCGCGGCAAACGTTCGCTGCCCCTGGAAGATTTTTATGTCGGGTACCGTAAAACTTCCCTCAAGAAGGGGGAATGGATTGGCGCCATCGAGTTCGAACTACCGCCCAAGCAGGACTCGTTCTCGCTCTATAAAAGCTCGCAGCGCAAAGACCTCGATATCTCCTGCGTGAACGGCGCGTTTCGTCTATCTCGCGGCAAAGGGCCCGAGATCGCCGAAGCAAGGCTCGCGATGGGTGGGGTGGCCGCCACGCCCGTTCGTCTTCTCAAGACCGAAAAGTTTCTCTGCGGCAAGACTTTGACGGCGGATACCATCGTGCGGGCGGCGGAGGTGGCGCTCGGCGAGATCAAACCGCTGTCCGATCTGCGGGGCAGCTCCGCTTACCGGCGCGTGTTGGCCGAAGGGCTCTTGCTCAAATTTTTGCGTAGCGCGGAGACCTCGGCATGAGCCTTCCCCACGACAGCAGTCACACGCACGTTACAGGCCGCAGCACCTTCATCGACGATCGGCCGCGGGTTAAAGGCGAGGTGCTGGTCGGCTTGGTCTACTGCCCGGTGGCCCGGGCCCGCATCAAAAAGCTAAGCGGGGCCAAGGCGCTGCAGGTGCCGGGCGTGCGCGGCTTCTACACGGCGAAAGATTTCAAACACAACATCTGGGGCTCGATTTTTCAGGACCAGCCACTCTTGGCGGTGGAAGAGGTTTTCTTCGCCGGCGAGGCGGTCGCGATCGTGGCGGCGGACACGCCCCAGGCTTTGCGGCGTGGGCTGCATGCCGTGGAGTTTACTTACGAGACTTTGCCGGCGTTACTCTCGATTGAAGCCGCGCGCCAAGCACAGTCGTTCATCGGCCACGAAAAGAAGATCGAGCGCGGCGACATCATGGGGGCGCTCAAGCGCTCTCCCCACGTTCTCGAGGGTAACGTGGTCCTACAGGGGGCTGACCACTTTTACCTTGAGAGCAACGCGAGCATTGTCTACCCGCTGGAGAACGGCCGCATCGAGGTGCACACCTCTTCGCAGCACCCGAGCGAGACCCAGCACGTAGTCGCGCACGCACTAGGGCTAGAGTCTAACGACGTGGTTTGTATCGTGGCCCGCATGGGTGGGGGCTTCGGCGGTAAAGAATCGCAGGCGGCCCCGTTCGCGGCGTACGCGGCGCTGGTGGCGCGAAAGCTTGGCGTACCCGCCCGTCTCGTACTCACCAAAGACGAAGACATGATCATGACGGGCAAGCGTAACCCGTTCGAAAACTACTACCGCGTCGGCTTCACCGCCCAGGGGGAGCTACTCGCGCTGGACGCCCAGCTTTTCTCCGACGGCGGCGCGTACGCCGACCTGTCGACCTCGATCATGGAACGCGCGATGCTCCACATCGATAACGCCTACTTCATTCCGAACGTAAAGGTAACGGGCCGGGTGTGCCGCACGCACTACCACCCGCACACCGCCTTTCGCGGCTTTGGTGGTCCGAAAGGCGTGGCGACGATAGAAAAGATTATCGAAGAGGTGGCGCACTTCCTCAAGAAAGACCCGCTGGAGATTCGGCGCGCTAATGTCTACACGGATCGCAGCGGCCGCAACGTCACCCACTACGGTCAGGTGATCGAGAATAACTGCCTGCCGCAGCTGTTCGAGAAGCTCGAGAAAGACTGCGACTACTACGCGCGCCGCAAGGCTATCTCCGCGCACAATGAAAAGTTTGGCACGACCCCGGAAGCCACGCTCAGGGGTTTGTCGATGACCGCGGTGAAGTTTGGGATCTCCTTCACCACCAAGTTTTTGAATCAAGGCAATGCGCTCATCCACATCTACCGGGATGGCTCCGTGCAGTTGTCGACGGGGGCGACCGAGATGGGCCAGTGAGTGAATGCCCGCGTGGCCCAGCTGGTGGCCGAAGAGCTGGGACTGACCCGCGATCAGGTGCGCGTGATGCCGACCTCCACGGATCGCAACGCCAACACGTCACCCACGGCAGCGTCGAGCGGTACCGACATCAACGGCGCGGCGGCCGCCTTTGCGGTTCGGAAGATTAAGGCGCGCTTGTCGGAGCTGGCGCTCTACCTGATGGATTTGCCGCAGGAGAAGTGGGCGTACAATACGGCTCCGCACGGCACGCACAAAGAGATCGAAGTCTCGCAGAACATGTACGCGGGCACCAAGGCCAACGATGGTGCCGACTGGATGACCGGCCGCGCGTCGTTCTTCGACATCGAGTTCGAGAATGGTGAAGTCTTCTCGAAGAAGAATCCCGGCCACCGCATCAAGTTCACTGAGCTAGTGAACGAGGCGTACTTAAACCGCATTTCACTTTCGGACTTTGCCCACTACCGCATTCCGGGGCTGGGCTTCAATAAGGTGGCGGGCCAGGGGCGCGCGTTTCTTTACTACACCCAAGGGGTGGCGGCTTCGGAAGTGGAACTCGACCCCAGTACCGGCGAGGTGAAGGTGACCCGTACCGACATCCTGATGGACCTGGGCCGACCCATCAACGAGGGGCTCGATCTCGGTCAGGTGTTCGGCGGTTTCATTCAGGGCATGGGTTGGGTGACGACGGAAAATCTGTTCTACTCGAAGGACGGGCTTTTGCTCTCCCACTCGCCGAGCACTTACAAGATTCCCAACATCCAGGACATCCCGCGCACTTTCCGCGCGGCCTTATTGCCCAATGACGAGAACAAAGAAAACCTGCGGGGCACGAAAGCGGTCGGCGAGCCGCCGTTACTCTTGTGCCTGAGCGTGTGGACGGCCATCCACGACGCGCTGAAGGGGCTGCCGCAGTACAAGAGCGCTTACCCGAACCTCACCCTCCCCGCGACGGCGGAACGCGTGCTGCGGGCGATGGCCCCAGAAAAATTCGCGAAGTGGGAAACCCAACCCTGACCAAAGGTATCCGTTACATTTTGGCCACCGTTGGCCAAAATGTAACGGATACCTTTGGTCGGACTTTAGGGCATGGTGGCTGTGCGTTTGCCCAGGATGGCGGCAAACGATCTGCCCTGGATCTCTTCGAGCGTCAGGCCCGTGGCGAGAACCTCTTCTTCCGTCAGGGCGCCGCAGCTTAAGCCGCGGATGAAATAGTTCAGTAGCCCCTGCCCCGTGGCCGCGTCGTCGAAGACGTCGCCCATTAGGGTTGCGCGGGCCGCTTTCTCCACGAAGGCTTTCAAGCGTTCCGTCGCCGGGGCCAGGCTCTCGAGGAAAAACGAGTAGACCGCCGCGTACCGTACCGGTAGCTGCGCCGGGTGCAGGTCCCAGCCCTGATAAAAACCCGTCTCTAGCCCGTAGCGAATATGATCGTAGCTGAGCTTCCACGCACGGTGCACCGTCAGCTCGTTCTCTCTCCTCTGAACCTCGGTCAACGTTTTACCCGCCCCCGCCTTATGCGGACCGACCGGCATGATGTTCGTTGCCCCGTCCGAAAGCAAAATGCCCGTGCCCGTCAGCGCCACCTTCATCATCTGCTTGGCAAAGTCGCACGCCGGATGCGCCATCGTTTGGTAGGCCGCCGTGATGTTGTGCGACGCCGTGTAATCGTAGGTGCCGAGGTGCGCGCCCGTGCAGCGCCCTTTGCCTTCATCGACGAAGCTACGCAGCGGGCACACGCCCTTGTCGTTCATCACCGACTGGGTGGTCTCGACCATGAACTCGTACTTCAACGTTCCCGGCTTCAGCCGGCGTTGCTTTTCAATCCCCTCGAACGCTTTGACCAAAGCCCGCACCTGCTCCGGAATCGTAACTTTCGGCAAAGTGACGACGAAGTTTTCCGGCAGCACGTTGTTGGTCTCGACTAACAGCGTCTTCAAGAAAATATCCAGCGTGCGGTATCCGCGCGCGAAAGTTCCCTCGGTAAATGGCTTCACCCGAATGCCGATAAACGGCGGTAAATCTTTCGATCGCATTTCCGACGCCACCGCGGTCGCCGCCGCCCGGGCGTGGGTGTCTTCTTCTTCGTCCGAGCGCGTGCCGTAACCGTCTTCGAAGTCGATGCGAAAATCTTCAATCGGCGCCGTGCGCAGCTTCTCCTGCACTCGCTGGTAAACCTTGGTCCAGATCGCCGAATCACCGGCGGAGCCCGTCAACGCTTTGGCGAGCACGGCGGCGTTTGGCGCGTACTCCGAAAGGGCCGCGAGCGACGCCTTGCTAAACTTGCCGACCATACCGGGCGAGTACAAATGGCCCCCGCCGTAAATAGTGTGCACCGGCTGGCGCGATGTTGGCTCTCCGGGATAGCGGCGGTTGAACCGCTGATTGGCGGTTTGCAGATCGCGCGTGATGGACGCCGGTGCTCCGGCCCCGCGCGCCGTTTTCGGCGCTGGCTTCGTGCTTTTCTTCTTGGTCTTCATCTTCAACTCCCGCGGTAGGTCGAATAACCGTGGCCGCTCAACAGCAGGGGAACGTGGTAATGCTCGTCGGTTTTCTTCACTTCGAAAACGACGGTGGCGAAAGGGTAAAACGTGGGTTCATTGAGCGCTTTGAAATAGTCGCCCGTCTCGAAGGTGAGCCGGTAAATGCCCGCGGGCAAACGGCCCGGCGGTAGCAACCCTTCCACCCGTCCATCGCCATTGGTTTTGCCCTGGCCGACGGATTTCCAATCGTTCACGCTTTGAATTTCCAGGCGAACTTCGACACCGGACGCGGGCTTGCCGCGATTGACGTCGAGGATGTGGGTGGTGATGGGGCTACGCGTGCTCATTCCTTGAGCCATTTCTCCAAACGGTTCTCCGTGATCTTGGCCTGCTCTTCGCTGGCTAGCCGCATCTCTTCGGGCTGATCGTTGTTGATGCGTTTTTTCAGCGCCTCGAGCATCTGGTCCGCCGTCTTGCCGGTGGCGAAAATCAGGAACACGAAGCCAAACTTCTCTTCGTACTCTTTATTCAGCTTTTCGAGCTCGGCCAAAACAGCGGGCGACGCCTTCTCGATTCCTTTTTGCTCGTCCTTGCCTGCCCCCTTGGCATTCTTGTCGCCGATGCGCGGATGAGCCTCGAAGGCCTCCATCCAGTCGCCCTTCGGCAGGTCGGCCCAGATCTCTTTCGCCGCTTCGAAAAGATCGTCGGTGTTCGAGAACGGACGGGCCTCCGTCATCTCTTCGGCCCATTGTGAGGAGCCATTGCATTTTAGAAAGCCAGCCATGGCCTCCGCAGTGGGTAGCTCGTTAATCACGGCAAGTTTCGGCATTTAGGTTACCTCCGCCCATACCCTCAGGCGGCTGATGCCGCCGTCGGGATAGATCTGTAGTCGTATCAGGTTGACGGGCATTTCCTTGCCCGAGGAAGACAGCTCGGATTCAAAAAGGTGCTGGTGATCCGCTTTCAGCTTCGTGCGCGGCAGAAGCTCCGTCCACACGATGTCGGTGCGATCGCGGAAGTCACAAGGCAAGAGGTCGGGCCCGTCGGGAATCGTGGCCACCTCTAGGGAACAGGTGTCGGGGAAGTTCCCCTTGTAATGGTTCGTATCGACTTCCACTTTACGAATTTTACCCCGGGTCGCCAGTTTTAGGATGGCCCAATCGTTACCCGGCCCCCGGCGCCGTTTTGTTTCCCAGCCCTTCCCCATGACGCGGGCGCGATTGGGGTGGGTGAGGTTCTCGGGGTTGCCGTAGTGGACGTCGCTGGCCGCCAAAGCCCGAGCGCCGTTCAAGATCGAAGCGATGTCGACGAGTCCCTTACCCTTGGCCCATTCCGGGCGCGGCAGGCCGTGCACGCGAAAACGCGCGATGCCGCCGTCGGGGTACATGTGGAGCTTTAGGTGGGTCCAAACCCCTTCGCTCGCCACGGGGAACAAATTCTTAGAAGAACCGGCCAGCGCCGACTTGGGCAAAATCTCCGTCCAGCTGGTCTTTTCCCAGTTACCGTCGGGGCAGTTCGCCGCCTCGACCGACGCGTACTCGGGGTAGTTGCCGGTGAAGTGGGCGGTGTCGACGACCAAGCCGCGGATCACGCCGGGCACGCCAAGCTGCACCACACACCAGTCGTGGCCGGGAACGCGCTTGCGTCGGCTTTCCCAGCCGTCCATCCACTTACCGTTGTCGTCGTATTTGCCTTCGATCCACACCGGGGCCGAGGCGTGGAGCATCCGCTCCATCGGGGCAAAAAAATCATCGCTGCAGGCCAGGGCCTTGCCGCCGACCAATTCCGACGCGAGGTCGGTCAGATCGGTAAAGGACGTTCTCGTAATGTTCTGCTGATTGGTAATCATCGTTTCAACTCCTGCCCCCGTGGCGCACCATCGGGCTGACCTTCCGCCCAAACCAACTGCCCGCGCACGAAGGTCTTCTCCACTACCCCAAAAAGTTCCTTACCCGCGTAAGGCGTTACCCGATGACGATGGCGGACGATGTCCGGCGTCAGGAGAAAGCGTTTCGCGGGGTTCCAAACTACCATATCGGCGTCGAATCCGACGGCAAGCGATCCCTTGCGCGGGATGCCGGCCAGGGCCGCTGGCCCCTCCGCCATCCATTTGACGAGGGTGGGTAGTTTCGTGCCGCGCTCCCGCGCCTTAGTCCAGGTGACCGGGAGGCTGAACTGCAATCCCGCGATTCCCCCCCAGGCGGCGCCGAAATCTCCAGAGTCGAGCCTCTTCAAATCGGGAGTACAGGGGGAATGGTCGGAGACGACGAGATCCAGCGTGCCGTCTTCGAGCCCCTTCCACAACGCGGCCTGATTTTCACGGCCACGAATCGGTGGCGCACACTTGAACGGTGTGGCGCCGTCGGGCACCGACTCGGCGTCGAGGGTGAGGTAGTGTGGGCAGGTCTCGGCGGAAAACCTCACCCCGTCTTTGCGGGCGGTGGCGATGTCCGCCAGCGCTTCACTCGCCGACAGATGCACGACGTGCACGCGGCAGCCGGTTTCGCGGGCGAGCTGGATCAGCAGCCGGATCGCGGCTAGCTCCCATTCGGGCGGACGTGACTTCAAATACGTCCCGTATTCTCGGGCGGCCCCCTTCGCCACGGGCTTCGACACTTCTAGCTCCGCGTGCGCGAGCAGTGGCACGTTACGTTTGGCGAGAATCTGCATTGCGGCCCGCAGGTCGGCTTCAACACTCTGCGGAAACTCCGGCACGCCGGAGTCGCACAGAAACGCTTTGAAGCCCCAGGCGCCGTTATCGATCATCCGGTCGAGCTCGCCCGCATTTCCCGGAATCACCCCACCCCAAAACCCGTAGTCGATGGCACACTTCCCCCGTGCATTCTCGGACTTGATCCCCAGCGCCGCGAGTGTGGTGGTGGGCGGCAAAGAGTTCAGCGGCATGTCGATGATGGTGGTGATCCCACCGGCCGCGGCGGCCTTGGTCGCGGTGACGAAACCTTCCCACTCGGTGCGGCCTGGCTCGTTGATGTGGGCGTGGGTATCGACGATTCCCGGCATCAGCACGCTCTCACCCACGTCGACGAGGGTTGAGCCGTGGGGCACCTGATCCCAAGCGCCGATCTCGGCCACTCGGCCGTCACGCACGACAAGTGCCAGCGGCATAGCCGTGTGCTGCGACGACAGAATCACGTTCTGGCTGCGAACGACTAGCGTCTTTGGCGTTTCGCTCATCGGGTGAGGTACCCCAGCGAAACGATGATGACGATCGCGGCCCACACCATCCACAACGTCTGCTTCTTGTTCACGTTCATGTGGTGGCGAATTCCGGCGCTGGCCAAAATCAACGCCGCCAGCACGAGCCAGTTCCACGCGTGTCCGTACGTCGACGGAAAGTGGCTGCTAATCATGATGAAGATGACCGGGAAGGTCATGTAGTTGTTGTGAACGCTGCGCCCCTTGGCCCGCTCACCCAAGACCATGTTGCGCGGGTTGCCCGCTTGGGTGGCGGCGATCATCTCGCGCTGCGCGGGCAGAATGCGCACCCACACGTTGAGCACCATGAGCGTGCCGAGAATGGCGCCCACGTGAATGTACGAAGCCCGCGGCCCGAAGACCAACGTGAGGCCGTACGTCAGCCCCACGAGTAGTAAGTACGAAAGCAGGTAGCCGAACTTGCGGTTCCTCTCCAACCGCATCCACAGCTGATCGTAGACGAACCACGAGATAGGAAATAGTGCGAGACCGATGACGGCCGCCGTGCCCTCGCCCACCGTGGGGGCCCCTTCGTCGACGAGAATTCCGCCCGAGTAGTAGACGAGCATCAGCAGCGCGAAGCCGGTGAGCCACGTGAAGGCGGCCTCCCACTTGAACCAGTGCAGGTTCGGCGGCACTTCTCCGGCGCCGACGTACCGCTTTTCCACGTGGTAGAAGCCGCCGCTATGAACCATCCACAGGTGGCCGATGATCTTATCGTCCGCCCCTTTGGCCGGTTTCTCGAGCGAGGCATCGAGCCACATGAAGTAGAAAGAGCTCCCGATCCAGGAGATCCCGGCAACGATATGTGCCCATCGAATCACTAGGTTGAGCCATTCCGACACCCATGCCCAGTTTTGACTGAAAGTTTCGCCCATCGGGCGATTTTCCGTGTAAAAAGGGCCCTCCAACAAGGAAAAAGATGGTCCCCTTCTACGAAAAGCTGCTTTCGCTCCACCGGCAGGGCGTTCCCCACGTGGTCGCCACCCTGCTCGGCACCCGGGGCGAGGCCCCGAGCGATCCGGGGGCCAAGGCGGTCATCGATCCGAACGGCCTGGTCTGCGGCACGGTCGGCGGCGGTAAAATCGAGGCCCGGGTCATCGCCGAAGCCAAAGCCCTGCTGGCCGAGCGCTTCCAAACGCCCCGGACCTTTACCTGGAACCTGCAGACCGACATCAAAATGACCTGCGGCGGGGAGGTTACCCTCTCGTTCGAGCCTTTCTATCCCCGCCAGTGGGAGGTCGCCGTGTTCGGCGCCGGCCACGTCGCCCAGGCGGTGGTTCGTTTGCTTTTGACCCTGGACTGCCGCGTGCGGTGTTACGACGCCCGCGAAGAGTGGGTGGCCCGTTTGCCCCAGCACGACAAACTTACGGCCGAGACCGTGCCGGAGCCCGCGTCCAGGGTGGCCGAACTTTCACCAAAGACCTACTTCGTGGTGATGACCCAAGGCCACGCCTGCGACGTGCCCATCCTCGAACAGATCTACAAAACTTTTCCGGAGCCGGTTTACGTCGGCGCCATCGGTAGCGCGATGAAGGCTACCAAGATGAAGGCCGAAGTGGCCGAGCGCGGAGTGACGATGGCCCAGCTCGAAACGTTGCGCTGCCCGGTGGGCTTGCCGTTGGGCGACAACAGCCCCGCCGAGATTGCGGTGAGTGTGGTGGCCGAGCTGCTGCAGGTTCGCGATCGCCTGGCCAAGGTGGTCCGGTGAGCGAACTGTTTTCCATTCACGCAAGAACGGCGACCGGGCTCGAAGGGGTTTTGGCCGAAGAGCTAAAGGCTTTGGGCGCGCAGAATATCGAACCTCTGCACCGGCTGGTGGTTTGTCAGGGCGACACGGCGTTGCTCTACAAGGCCAACCTGTGGTGCCGCACGGCTATCCGTGTGCTGCGCCCGATTGCTTCGTTTGCCGCGGCCGACGAGAAAGCTTTCTACGCTGGCGTGCAAACGATCGACTGGTCGAAGTACCTCGGCACTACTGGGACTTTGGCGTTCGACGCCAACGTGTACTCGTCGTTCACGACCCACTCGCTGTTCATCGCGCAGCTCGCCAAAGACGCGGTGGTGGATCAGTTTCGCGAGAAGACCGGTAATCGCCCCTCCGTCGATCTCGAGAGCCCGGATCTGCGTATTGCCGTGAGTTTGTTCGAGGATAAGGCGCAGGTCTACCTCGACTCGTCGGGCGAATCGCTACACAAGCGCGGTTACCGCCGCAAAGCCGGCGAAGCGCCCTTGAGCGAAACCTTGGCCGCGGGAATTGTCACGCTATCGGGGTGGACGGCGGACCAGCCGCTGCTCGATCCCATGTGCGGCTCGGGCACGTTGCTCATCGAGGCGGCGCTGAAGGCGCGTAACGTGGCGCCGGGGTTATTGCGCGACTCGTTCGGTTTTCAGAAGTGGCCGGACTACGATTCGGCCTTGTTCCGCCAGCTGCTGACCGACGCCCGCGCGGCGAAGAAGTTGGATCTGAAGCTCGACATTCGCGGCGTGGAGATCGACGCGGAAGTCGCGCAGGTGGCCCGCGAGAATGCCGAGCGCGCCGGCGTGGCCAACGATGTGAGGATTTACGACGGCGATTTCTTCCGGTGGACTGGTGGCAAGCCGGAAAAGCCGGGCATCATCGTGATGAACCCGCCCTACGACGAGCGGCTCTCCGTCGACAACATCGCGGAGATGTTCCAGAACATCGGCGACCGTTACAAGCAGGAGTATGGCGGCTGGAAAGCCTACATGCTGTCGGGCAACCTCGAGGCGATGAAGTACGTCGGCCTGCGATCGTCCAAGCGCGTGACGTTGTTCAACGGTTCGATCGAGTGTCGTCTCGCGGAGTACGAGATGCGCGCGCCACGCGCCGTAACCGCACCCGCCGCCGATGGCG
>JBGSST010000363.1:0-5239 GCA_041736915.1 Bdellovibrionota bacterium | reverse complement strand
CCGCCGAGTCACGGTCCGCCAGAATTACCGCCGAGGCCGACGGCCCGCGGTAATCGATGTGCGGAATGGGCAGCCCCAAAATGGCGCGCACGTGCAGGTCGAACTCCGATAGGTCCTGCGAGATCAGAGTAACCATGCCGGTGTCGTGCGGTCGCGGCGACAGCTCCGAGAAGATGACCTCTTTGCGGGTCACGAAAAATTCCACGCCGAAAAGCCCCGCGCCGCCGAGACGGGTGGTGATCTTTTTGGCCATGCGCTGGGCGTCCTTCAACGCCTGAGGGCGAATCGCCGCGGGCATCCAGCTCTCTTGGTAGTCGCCACGCTCTTGCCGATGGCCGATGGGATTCACGAAGAGCGTTTTGCCGTTCTTCTGGCGAATGGTGAGTAGGGTAATTTCGAGCTCGAAGTTGATGAACTCTTCCACAATCACTTTACGTGTGTCGCCCCGCTTGCCGGCCTGGGCGTAGTCCCAGCTGGTGCGAATGTCGGCGGCTTTCTTGGCCACCGATTGCCCCTTACCCGACGACGACATGACGGGCTTGATGACCACGGGAAAACCGATTTTTTGCGCTTCGGCGAGCAGCTGCTCGGCGGAGTTGGCGTAGGCGTACTTGGCGGTGCGGAGCTTGAGCTCCTTCGCGGCCACTTCACGAATCGCGTCGCGGTTCATCGTCAGGTGCGCGGCCTCGGCCGTGGGCACCACCGTGATTCCCGCCGCCTCGAACTCTTGCAGCTTCTCGGTGCGGATCGCTTCGATCTCGGGAACGATGAGGTCGGGCTTGTGCTTTTTGACGATGGCTTCGAGCGCCCGGCCGTCCAGCATGTTGATCACTTCGAACGCATCGGCCACCTGCATGGCGGGGGCGTTGGGGTACCGATCCGCGGCCACCACGTAGCAACCCAGGCGCTTCGCGGCAATGACGACCTCTTTGCCCAGCTCGCCGGCCCCTAACAGCAGGATCTTATTTGGATTCATGGGTCCCCAAGCTAACCCATCTGAACCCCTTTCGGAAAGTGCCGATGTGAGAATTGACCCTCCCCCGCCACGCCTCCCCCGCCAATTCAATGACGCATGTTGACGAGTGTTAAAAGGAAACCGCTCCTTCCCCCATCAACGTTGCGTTTCTCGCTAACCTGGAAAGATAGCAAAAAAGGAGTCCCTCCTTTTTTGTACAAAAAGGGAGGGACTCCCTTTTTGCACGTCGCTCTCCCCCCCCACCCAACATCTTTGAAGAGGTACCCCCATGAGAATCCTGGCTGGACTCTGTCTGCTCGCCATCGTCGTGATTGCGACCGCCGCGACCCGTGACAGTTTGAAATTACCGTCGGAGGTGCTGGCCCGCGTGCCCGCCCGTTACGACATCCACGCCCGTAAAAACCGTGAAGCCAAACGGGAGCTGCAGGAGCTGGTGAAGAACTGCGGCGCCGGCGTGGTACAGGGGGCGGTCAGAAGCGATGGGCGCGCCTCGGAAAACCGTTGCAGCTTTCAAGTTAAGCTCGACGAGCTTTTCTTCCGCTCGGAAGAAGAAAAAACGGGGCTCATCGAAGACACCGAATGGGCCTACGGTAGCGACGTCGTTTTCTACGAGCCGTCGGCTACGGTGGCGGTGCCGGACGCCTTCGACGTTCGTGACCTGATGAAGAACGGCCAGCCCGATCTGCGCACGCAAAAATGTGGTGACTGCTGGGCGTGGGCGACGCACCACGGACTTGAGCTGGCACGCGCGGTTCACGATCAGAAAGTTTACGACCACTCCATCCAAACGGTGCTTTCCTGCTCCAAGGCCGGCACCTGCGGCGGCGGCTACATGTCGGCGGTGGATTTTCTTAAGTACGGCCTGCCCTACGAGAATGAGTTTCCGTACAAGAACGGCGTGACCGGAACGTGCAAGTACAACAGCTCGCAGATCCAAAGCGGCTGGGACGGCAAAGTGATCGGCACCCCGTATGTCGGCAGCTCCCTGATGTACTCGCGCGCCCTCCGCACTGACGACGGTGGCTACGAGCAACGCGAAGGCAATAAGGTAAAGAACATGATGGCCGCGATATACCAGTGGAAAGCGCCGCTCGTCGTGACCGTGGCCGGCTACTCGATTTCGGGCAACGGCATTTACAACAGCTGCAGCAGCATCAACTCCGGTGGTAACCACATGGTGGCCATCTCGGGCTGGGACACCGTCGACGGTAAGCGTATCGCGCACGTTTGGAACTCGTGGGGCAAAGGGCACGGCAAAGATGGCGTGTCGCGCATTCAGTGGGAATGTGGCGACGGAAAGCTCAACCGGGGCTTGGGCGTATCGGCGAAAATCGTGCAATACAAAGCGCCGTGCGTTGCCCCCGATGCGAAGCAACCTCACCTGCACCAGATCGTAGCCGGCGATTCCGTCCGCGTTGGCGCCGAGCAACCCCCCGGCACCAAATGCACGTGGGCCCCTACCGACGGCCTTTCCGATCCCAGCGCCTGCGTCACCTCCGCCCGGCCGAACATGTCGACCGAGTATCACCTGACCGCCAAGAACGACTGCGGTTCGTCGAGCAGCATGACGATGGTGACGGTGTGGGGCGGCCAGCGCGGCGAAAAGGGTAAGCGCGTTGTGCTGACCCCTTACGGCGAGACCGAGTTATAATAATGAAATGAATTTTCCACGAACGGGCCGGCTACTCCTCTTGCTGGCCGGCCCGTTTTTGCTCTCCCACTGCGCGCACTCCACTCCCACGCCTGGCCCCCCAACCCCGAACCGGCGCCTGGCCAGTGCCGTCTCAATCTGCCACGAGATGTTTCGGGCTCTCTTCCACGACATCAGCCGCACGGCCAACACCACCACGCTTCGTAAAGAGCTCAAGGTGGTGGTGCAAAAGCCGGTGTCCGATAAGTTTTTGGCCGAAGTCGGGCGCATTCTCGAGCAGGGGCCCAGTGGTTTTACCATCGCGCTACGCGACGTGGTGCTCGACCCCAACGTTTACGCCATAACCCACACCGACTACCTGCCGCCGTTCGTCGGCATGAAGGACGGGAAAAAGGTTTTCAAAGCCCAGCTGCGGCTTCGCCGTTACCTGCTCGTGCCCAATGGCACGAAGGTCGTCGATGTTACCGATCCGCGTGCCCATACCAATGTGCGGCTCACCGATACCGAAGGAAACTTCGTGCGTTTAGAGTTCAAGGTGGGGCACCCCGAAGTGGGACCGGACGGCGAGCTGCGCGAAATGGAGGCCGTGGTCGACAAGCCTGCGCTGGTCATCGATCGCGACGACGTGGATCTGCTATCAAGCTCGCCCGAGAATTTTCGTTTGCACCGCGACGCCATCGCCGCACGTACCAAAGCCCTCACCATCACCAAACGCGGCAAGAAAGGTTTCGTGAACGTGGCCGAAGAGGTCGACGTGATTATGGATCGCATAGGCAGGTTGCACGCGGAAGGCTACACCCAAGAACTCGAGCCCGAGATGAACGTGAGCTACGCGCGCACCGGGTACTTCATTACTTTTCCCTACCCCACTTCGATGCTGCCGCCAGGCTACGAGGGGCCGCCCCGCACCTTCGAGGTTCAGATTACCGTCGACAAACAGGTTTCTATTCACGACTTCGACAACGGCGCCAAGTTCACTTTGCGACCGGACGATCGCGTAGTGGAAATGAAGATCCCCGTAGACTTCGCCGGGAAGACATTCGAGGAGCTCGAGCAGCTTGGCCTCCTAGAGCTGGCCCAGATCCGCAAAACCTACACCGAACTTCCACCGCGTGAGGGCACGCAGCCCGGACGCGGCAAGCGCCGCCAGATTCCTTCCGAACCGCCCCCCTCCCCGCGATGATCCCCCTTAACCTTCGTTATCACTAGATACTTTCCGCCACCCATAGCTCTGCCCGTAGTGGTATTTCTTGGCTAAGAAGTAGTTACGGCTATTCGGAACGTCGCCCGTCTCAGCCACAATCCCCAAAAAACTAGAGGAGTGTTTCTCATGTCAAAGCTGACAGTGTTTCTGTTGTTGGCACTCGTTACGGTGGGACAGGTACGGGCGGCGGAATCCAATCAGGTCCTGGCCTACACCATGAAGGCGATCGCGAAAGAACTTCCGATCGTCGTCGACCCCACTAAAAAGCCAGTGGGCGAAGCGACCGACGCCGTCGTGCTCACCGCCATCATCCGCACGCGAACGATGCACGCGTTATTGCAAACGTGCATCGATCGCCGCGAAGGCGAGCTGCTGCCCGGTAAGATCGCCGAAGTGACCGATCCCACGGAAAAGAAGGGGCTGTTCGATCAGTACGTGAATCTACTCGGCCGCGCGCAAGCGCAGCTCGCGACGGTAGAGAAGCTGTACTTTGCCGAGCTGGCCCGGGAAGTGGGAATGCGGAACTTCGCGGAAGCCGGCCGCGCCATTGGCGTGTTGTCGGCCATCATCGGCGAATCGCACTCGATGTTCAAACCGCCGAAACCGTAAGCGGTTTCTAAGGTTCCATCGAGCCATTCCTGTCCGATTCCCACTGGAAGCCGCGAGTTCACTCGTGGTAATGACTAATTGCGTAACTTTGTCTTGGGGGGCACTGCCTTGAGCTCGAAAACTTTCCACATTTTCAAAGGGATACCGATTGGTGCGGTTCTGTTTGTGCTGGTGGGTTGTAACTACGAGCGTACGAAGACCGTGCAGGTGGAGCCGCCCAAGACGTGGTTTGCCTCGCTGCAGACCCGGGTCTTCAACCCGAGCTGCGTAAAGTGCCACAACCCCGCACGGCCCACCGGTGGGTTGGACCTCACCACCTACGAAGCGGTGATGGAGTCCAACAAAGTCGTGAAGGACAACTGCGAGAAGAGTCCGCTGTACCTCGCAATCAAGGCCAAGCGAATGCCGCCCGAACCGGAGGCGAAAGTCGCCCCGGAAGATCTGGCCGCGATTGCCGCCTGGATCGATGCCGGCGCCAGCGCCACGGCCCCCTTGCCCACGAAGCCCCCGCCGCCCGTGGTGGTGGAGCCACTCCCCGTGCTCGAGCCGAAATTTTCTTCCCTCCGTAAAGTTATCTTCGAAGCGCGGTGTATCGGATGCCACTCGGGCCCCCGGCCCAAGGGGGATCTGGATCTCACGACGTACAAAAACACGGTCTCTAGTCCCGGAGTCGTCACCCCCGGCGAGCCGCTAGAGTCGAGCTTGCTGCAGCGAGTTTTGGACGTAGACATGCCCATGCCGCCCAAGAAGGCTGGCCCGATGCTGAGCCACGCCGAGGTGGACACCATCGAGGCGTGGA
>JBGSST010000361.1:0-4504 GCA_041736915.1 Bdellovibrionota bacterium | reverse complement strand
GAAGCCGGCCTCGATATCGTAGTGGCCGCGTTCAGCGACGGAGCGCCGCAAGGAGTTCCCGAGGAGAAAACGGCTCGGCTCGCCGACGCCGTGGCTTCGACGGCGGCGATCAAAGGGGTCAATGAAGTGTCGTTCCTGGTGGCCGACATTCCCCTGGCCTGCTACGGCCACCCGTCCGAGGTCGAACACGCGGCGCATTCGCTTCGGCTAGCCGGGGCGGACGCCGTGAAAATCGAAGGCGGCGCGGAGAAAGGCGAGCTGATCGAAACCTTGGTCCAAGCCGGAATCTCCGTAGTGGGGCACATCGGGTACATGCCCAAGACGGGAATGGCGATGAGAATGCGGGGCACCACGCCGGAAGACGTACATGCGCTTTACCGCGACGCCGAGGCGTTGCAGAAGGCCGGAGTCACCGCACTCGTCTTCGAGCTGATTCGCGAGGACGCGGCCACCTTCCTCACGAGAAAGTGCCGCGTTCCCACGATCGGAATTTATAGCGGCGCCGGAACCACCGGCCAGGCCTTGGTGTTGAATGACCTGCTCGACCTGACCACGTTCGACCCTAAAGTTTTCCCGAAAGGAAAACCCAAGTCGATTGGCGTTTGGGAAGGGTCCCCGCAAGAACGGGTAAACCACTATCGCTCGCGAGTGAAAGCGAGAACCTTTCCCAGCCCAATCAACCGCTAGCCTATTTCTGCTTCGCGGGCGCGGCGGCCAGAGTACGAAGTTCGTTGAGCATCGCTTGAACGTCTTCGGGAACGGAGAAACCGCCGCTGCCCGAGTAGCCGAAGTGAATCGAACTCTCGTAAGCGTCGTAGCATGAGCGGGCGAGCGGACTGTGGGGACGCTGGGTGATGCACGATTCGTAGAACAGCTCGTGCCAGGGCTCGCTCTGCAGATCGCCCAGCACCTCATAGGATTTACCCAGCAGGAAAAGGGCTTCGGGCGCCAGCTTTCCTTTGGGCGCTACGCGCAGCTGCTCATGAAGCAACGCCGTGGCGCGCAGATAAAGCACGTCCGCCGATCGATCCACGGGGAAAGCCTGGATAGTTTTCGCTTGATCCATCAGCTGCTTCGCCTTTCGGTGCAAGGCCGCTTCGGTGTTGGCGGGCTTACCCTTTTCCTTCTTCCACTCATTGAGCGAACGTTTCCAGCTTTCTGCATCCTGACGAACGAACTGAATGGGGTTTACCTTGCCCGACTCTTCCAAAATGGCCAACGCGCGATCCGGATCTTCTTTCACGCGTACCGCCAGCGTCATCGCCTGTTTGACGGCGCGGTTCCATTCGAGCGGCCGTTCCTTCGCGTAACCTTCGTCTTTCGCTAGCCCGGCCAGCAGATCGATGGCGCCGTCGAACTGGCGAGTGGCCGCAAGCAGCTGGGCCCGCTCGAATCGGCTTAGCGATTCGGCGTTAGGACTCAACGTTATGGTAGGAAAGTCGGGGCCCGAAGCATTTCGGCTATGACACGCAATACAATAACCGGTGCTGGCGCGCAGAATTCCTTTTCCGTATTCGACGTGCCCGTTCTTGATCGCGCGGTAAGCGCGCTTGGTTTCCCGTTCGAAAAGATTCTGTACCAAAACCAGGGTGGGATCGGCATCGGGGGGAAGCATGGATTTTCCGCCGGGATTCACCCCGAGTACGTGTACGAGCTCCGATAGCTTCTTCGCATTTTTGGCCAACGCGTCGGCATCGGCCGTGGTGTTGCGGCTCAGCTCCGGCAAAAGTTCGTTGATGACACCAGCCAGCTCCTGCATCCGCTCATTCCATTTGCGCAAAGCGCCAGAGCTTTCCAGAGAAAAAGCCAGTGCGAACGCACAAGCGACGAGTCCTAATTTTTTCATGGGGGTCCTCGAAAAGGTTTGGGTCACCGTCTACATGAAGCACGGCGCATGCCAGGTGTTGATCGTTCGAAATTATACACCACAGGCGTAGGGGGGCATGCGCACTCGCTTGGGGAAGAGACATTAAGTCCCCCTTACCCGACAAGTTGTCTCGGTGGGGGCGGTGCGGCAGCTTGCTGCAAAGGCTAAGTCCTTGCATACTAAGGGCTAGTGTCCTTCCTCATCTACCCCATTTTGTTCTTCCTCATGCTGATTCCCACGGCATCGTCCTTCGTCTTTCCCGGTACCGCTTTGCACGAGGTGACGCTGCTCCCGCTTTTCACGCTCCGTCGGAGTGCAAATCAAAACGAGCTTCGGTATGAGGTGCGGTCTACGCCGGCGGGTTTCAAAACGGATGACCCTATCTACGTGTACTGGATCATGAACGCGGAGAAAGGGCAGCAGGAAACACTCACGGGGATGGAGCGCCGCTGGGCGTACGGCGTTTCGGTTAGGGAGGCAACTCCCACCGAAGTGACTTTTTCTCTGCGCGCCCTGCCCGATCGCCTCATCACGGTAAAGCGTGATGGAGATCGGACGCACGCGCTACTCACTTTGTCCGGTGAGCTAAGTGAGCTTACCGAAGTCTTCATTCAGACGGCCGGTGAGGGACCCATCCCGAAAATCCAGTACGTCAAAGTCCACGGAAAAACCTGGCCCGCCGGCACTCCCGTTTCCGAAACTATTCGCCGCAACGAGTAAAAGCGCTACGCGATTTCGGCACGGATGTTGCTGAGCTTTTCCGCGTGTCCTTCGACAATAATCACAACGAGGTCAAGTATGACTAAGCATCTTTTGATGTTCACGTTCGTGCTGGCAGTATGCGGATCCGCTTTCGCTCAACAAAAACCCACGGTCGTTAGTTTCCCACTCGAGCGTTCTTTCGTGCCGATTGGCTACGATGACAATGACAAGGTTCAGCTCACCCTTGCCGGATCGTTTCCCGACACGTGCTATCGCGTCGCGTCCGTGAAAACGCGCGTCGACGAAGCGACCAAAACGGTCTTCGTTCACCAGACCGCTTATCACTATCCAGGAATTTGCATTCGCGTGTTCGTTCCCTTTTCGTCCGTCGCGGATCTCGGAATCATTGGCGCGGGTGAGTACCGAATAGTGGACGAGTCTTCGAAGAAAGACTTGGGAAAGCTTCCCGTGTTGCGTTCCGCCCATTCCGGAGCGGATGACTATCTGTACGCGGCCATTTTCGACGCCACGATCAGTAACGATTCGCCGGGAAAACGGATGTTGAATCTGTACGGAGAGATGCCGGACCGTTGCTCGGAACTTCAGGACGTGCAGGTGCACTACTATCCCGAAGTCATCGTGGTACAGCCGATTGCCAAGCGCATCGGGGAGAACTGCATCGCCGAGAAGAAACGCTTCATCAAGATGGTGCCACTCGACTCTTCGGTCAAAGGGGTTCATCTGCTTCACGTGCGATCGCTCAGCGGACAGGCGATCAATAAGCTGGTCGATGTCGACGAGCTCGTAACCGAGTAATCGAAAAAACAAAGGCCGGCTCCTCAAGGAGCCGGCCTTTTTTATTGCCCGCAATTTTAGAAAAACATGGGCCGCACTGCCGGATCGTAGCCATAGAGCCTGGCCTCGTCGACAAAGCGCTTTACCACTGACTCGTCGTTCGGATGCACCACGAGTACCGGGGCAGTCGATTCCCGCAGCAGCTGGCGGGTTACGCTGCCCATCAGTAGCGCTTCGGCGCGGTTCGACTGCGAAGCAATGGCAATCAAGGTCGCAGGGCCAAGTTTTTTGGCCGCGCCCAAAATTTCGTCGAGCGGCCGTCCCCCGCCATGGTCGAGCTGGAACGTGGCCTTCACGCCGAACTGCTTGGCGTAATTCAACCAAGGCTGGGCCAAACCGATGACGCTCGTGCGCAGCTCTTTCACGCTTGCCGACGACACCGCCGGATAAAAGAACGCCGGTCCGACTTCGGGGTAGAGGTACTCCACCTTGTGGAACAGGCGAATGGGTAGCCGAAGGGCTCGCGCAATCAGCACGGTGCGCGAGAACGCTTCGTAAGAGCTATCGGAGAAGTCCGTCGGAAAGAGGATGTTCTTGATTCGCGGCACCGACTTCACCCGCGACGCGGGATTTACGACTAGAACGGGAATGGGCGATTTCAAGACGAGGCTCTCGGCGAAGCTGCCGAGCAACATGCGTTCGGCCCCTTTCCTCCCGTGCGAGCTCACCACCAGCATCTGCGCCCCTTCGTCGATGGCGTAGCGAAGCAGGCTCATGGCCGCGCCGAAAGTGGAGCCTCCGATCATTTTCTCAAAATGGGTCGGCAACAGGCCGGGGTGCTTGATCACCGAAGTCAGCCCGTTAATCCGCTTTGCGGCTTCTTCCGCCAGGCCCCGCCATTTGGGCTCATCCTGGACTCTCGCCGGATCGTACTTTCCGAGCTTCAAGACCGCGACGGGCTGAACCTGCATCGGCGCCTTACCGAAAAGCTTCGCGAGCGCTTCGAACGATCGGAGCTGAATACGCGGCTGGTCGTGAAAGGGATCGACCGCCCACATTACTTTGGCGGGGCGATTTTCAATTGGAGACGGCATAAATTTTTTTCCTCGCAAAGAAAGTTTAAACGTAGGTGCGAGTCCC
>JBGSST010000357.1:0-13674 GCA_041736915.1 Bdellovibrionota bacterium | reverse complement strand
GTGCTGTTCGTGAGGCTGAAGGTTGAGGTGCGCGATACCGCGCCCGGCATGTTCGTTACGCAATAGTGAATGACGTCGTCGACCACGAAGGTCGGCTTTTCGTGGGAGGTAGGCTTACACGTTTCCACGCAGCCACCCTGGTCCACCGCGATGTCGACGATTACCGAGCCCGGCAGCATGTGCTTTAGCATCGGACGGGTCACCAGCTTCGGCGCCTTGGCGCCGGGAACGAGGACCGAGCCGATCACGAGGTCCGCGTTGTGCAGGCTCTCTTCGATATTGTCGCTGTTCGACATCAGCGTGATGATGCGGCCTTTGAAGACGTGCTCGAGGTACTCCAGACGGCGCACGTCGAGATCCAGTACGGTCACCTGGGCGCCCATGCCTAAGGCCACCATCGCGGCGTTAGTGCCGGCGACGCCGCCGCCGATCACGACAACGTTCCCCGGACGCACGCCCGGCACGCCGCCGAGTAAAATCCCCCGGCCCGCGGAACCGGCATCTCCCCAGCTGGTCTGCAAATAGTAAGCGCCGATCTGTACCGACATGCGGCCGGCCACTTCGCTCATCGGGCGAAGCAACGGCAACGAGCCGTCTTTCTCCTGCACGGTTTCGTACGCCACGCCCGACACTTTGTTAGCGACGAGCATTTCGGTGAGGCGCTGATCGGCGGCCAGGTGCAGATACGTGTAAAGCAGCAAGCCGGGACGGAGCAGCGGATACTCGTCCGCAATCGGCTCCTTTACCTTTACGACCATCTCGGCACCCCAGGCGTCCTGCGCGGTGGCGACCAGCGTGGCCCCCGCCTTTTCGAACGCGGCATCGGGGATACCGCTGCCCAAGCCGGCCCCCTTCTGCACGAGTACCTTGTGGCCGTGGGATATCAGTTGCCGTACGCCCGCGGGCGTCATGGCCACGCGATTTTCCCGATTCTTGATCTCTTTAGGAACTCCAACGATCATTTGCCGCCCCCTTGGCCCGTTTCGGGCAATAAATCCAAAATGTCATTGGCGTCGATTTCGACGGCGCCCTTTTCCTGAGATTCGAACACGATCTTGCCGCGTACTTTGCCGCCGGACAACCGCACCCAGCTATCGGAAATCACCCCGTGCAGATGCCGACCACCCTTGTCGATGAGCGTGCATTTCTGCTTCGATTCGTACATCGAGTCGATTTTTTGCAAAATCGGGTACATGCTCTTTCTTAAGGACGAAGCCGGTGAATCAGGCGCGGAAACGGCGCCGCCTCACGCAAGTGCTCCAACCCACAAATCCAGCCGACCGTACGCTCGATGCCCAAACCAAAGCCCGCGTGCGGAACCGAGCCGTAGCGGCGCAGGTCCAAGTACCACTCGAACGCCTCGCGCGGCAGGTTGTGCGCCTTGATACGCTCGATGAGCGTCTCGTAGCTCTCTTCACGCTGCCCGCCGCCGATGATCTCGCCGTAACCTTCGGGGGCCAAGCAGTCCACGCCGAGGGCCACGCGGGGGTCCTGCGGATCGTGTTTCATGTAGAACGCTTTGATGGCGGCCGGATACCGGTGCACGAACACGGGACGATCGAACATCTCGGCCAATTTCGTTTCTTCGGGCGATCCAAAATCACCCCCCCATTCGACGGGGATGCCGGCCTCGTTGAGCTTTTTGATCGCCTCGTCGTACGAGATGCGCGGGAAGGGGGCCTTTACATTCTGCAACTTGGTAGTATCGCGTCCCAATACTTTCAGCTCTTCCGCGCATTCCTTCAGCACCGTCTGCACGGTGTACTCGAGAAACCGCTCGGCAAGCCGCATGTTGTCTTCGAGATCGTTGAAGGCGACCTCGGGCTCCACCATCCAAAACTCGGTCAGGTGGCGGCGGGTCTTCGACTTCTCGGCGCGGAACGTGGGGCCAAAGTTGTAGACCTTGCCGAACGCCATGGCGCTGGCTTCGCCGTAGAGCTGTCCGCTCTGCGACAAGTACGCCTTCTCGCCGAAGTACTCGGTCTCGAACAACGTCGTCGTGCCTTCGCAGGCCGCCGGCGTGAAGATGGGAGTGTCGACCAGGATGAACCCGTCGTTATCGAAGAAATCGCGTACGGCCTTGATGAACCGCGCGCGCACCTTCAGTACCGCATTGGGGCCCCGGCTACGCAGCCAAAGGTGGCGGTTCGAGAGCAAAAAGTCCGGACCATGCTCCTTGGGGCCGATGGGATAGTCGACTGCGATCTGGAGCGGCTCGAAGCTTTCTAAGTCTAGCTCTACGCCGAGCGCCGATCGGGTGTCGGCCTTCGCCTTGCCCTGAATGATGAGCGAGGACTCTTGCGTTAACTTTTCGAAATCCTCGAAAACGGTGTCCGGGACCTGCCCCTTTACCAGCACGCACTGCACGATGCCGGTGCCGTCGCGGAAGTTCAGGAACTTCACCTTGCCGCTGCTGCGTTTGCCGAATACCCAGCCCCGCAACTTTACGGTTTCGCCGATTTTGGACTTCAGATCCTTAACGTACGTAAATTCCATCTACGACTTTTTAGATCAGGCCGTGACGGTTTTAGGCCGTCCGGCGCTGTTCTTCTCCCGTTTGGCCAAAAACTTATCGACGGCGATCGTCATCGGCGCCGCGATGAAGAAGGTCGAATAGCTACCCAAGAACACGCCGACGATCATCGCCAAAGCGAAATCTTTGAGCTCGCCTTCGCAAAAGATCGCGATCGGAATCAAAGACAGCAGCACCAGCAAAGCGGTTACGCACGTGCGCGACAGCGTCTTGTTGACCGCTTCGTTGATGACTACGGGAAGCGGAATCGCCTGATTCTTGTTTTTGAAGAGGTCGCGAACGTGATCGTAAATAACGATCGTGTCGTTCACACCGTAACCGGCAATGGTCAAAAGCGCCGCAATCGCGGTGATGTTGAACTCGTGTCCGGAGAGGATGTAAAAGCCCACCGCCATCAACATGTCGTGCACGAGAGCAATCGTGGCGCCCGGAGCAAAGCGGATGTCGAACCGGAACCAGATGTAAACCATGATGAGCAGAAGCGAGTAGAAGAGCGATTTGATCGCCGACGCCTTCAATTCCGCCCCCACGCGAGGACCGACGACGTCGGCCTGCTGGATGACACCCTTACCGAACTTGGCTTCGATCTGCGTTTGCAACGGCGTGGCCCCCGCCACGTCCTTCAGCGACCGGTTGGTGATGAGGAATTCCGTTTGGCCGCCCTGAATCGCCACGACCGAGGCGTCTTTCGCCCCCATCTTGTCCAGCTCTTCACGAACCTGTTCGGTCGTCATCGCCGAAGGGAACTTCAGCTGCAGCACCGTGCCGCCCGTGAAGTCGACTCCGTAGTTGAGCCCCTTGGTCGCCAGCAGCACGAACACCCCTACGACCAGAATCGAGGAGAGCGCGATCGCGGGTTTGAACTTACTTACGAAATCGAACTTGGTATTCGAAGGAATGATCTCGAAGAATTTCATGGTCGTTTCCCTTATACGCTAAAGCTGGTTCGGTCTTTACGGAAGACCACCGTGTCGAACACTACCTTCGTCATGAAGACGTTGGTGTACAACGAAGCCACGTTACCGATGAGCATCGTGACGGCGAAACCGCGGATGGGGCCGTAGCCGAAGCTAAACAGCACCAAGCTCGCAATCAGCATCGTAACGTTGGCATCGAAGATGGCGCCGAACGCCTGATCGTAACCTTCGTTGAGTGCCATGCGGAACGTCTTGCCCTTGCGAAGCTCGTCGCGCGTATGCTCGAAAATCAGCACGTTCGCATCGACCGCCATTGCCAAGCTCAGCGTCAAACCGGCTAGACCGGGCAACGTCAGCGTGCCTTCGAAGGCCGCCAGCGCCGCTACGATCATCATCAAGTTGGCCACCAGGGCCCCCGCCGCGATCACACCCGAGCCGCGGTAGTAGATGATGAGCAGACCGAACATGAGCGCCATGCCGATCATCAAAGATTCGGTACCCTGCCGGATGGAGTCCGCACCGAGCGACGGGCCAATCGTGCGCTCTTCGAGGAAGAGCAGCCGGGCCGGCAGCGCGCCGGAACGGAGCACCAGAGAGGTGTCCTTGGCTTCGTTCAGAATCTGATCCTGGGCGCGGCCCTGCGTGCCCATCTCGATCATCGCGCGGCCACCGCCGATGCGCTGCTTGATGCGCGGGGCGGAGTGCACGTTGTTATCGAGCACGATGGCCATGTACTTGTGAACGTTCTCGCCCGTCGCTTTTTCGAACTTCGTGGCGCCGACCGGGGTCAGCTGGAAGTTCACGATGGGCTCGTTGTTCTCCTGATTGAAACTGTAATAGGCGTCCTGCAGATCTTCGCCGGTAACCAGCGCGTCTTTGTCGAGCAGGTAAGGGATGTACGTGACCTCTTTGGTATTCACGTTGGTGACCTTGTGGAACAGGATCTCCGTGCCCTTGGGGAGCTTCGACGCGTAGAAGGCGTTAATCTCTTTCAGGTAGGTCGGCATCGGGGTGTTGGGGTCCACCTTCATGTTCTTGGTCTTGCCGAACTCGTCCACCCACTTCTGCAGTTCCGTTTCGCTCGGGGCGCCGTTGCCGCCACCTGGCTCTTCCGGACCCGAACGGACGATCTGGAACGACAGCTTGGCCGTGCGGCCGATGATGTCTTTCAGACGGCCCGGGTCGGTGACGCCGGGGAACTGAAGCAAAATTTTCTCTTCGCCCTGACGCTGCAAGATGGGCTCGGCGATGCCGAACTCATCGATACGGTTACGGAGCGTTTCGAGCGACTGGTCGATGGCGCGGCGGCGCACTTCCGCTTCGTAAAGCGAAGAGAGGCGCAGGCGCTCGGCCTTGCCTTCCATACCGTCGGGGTCCACGAACTCGGAAAGGTGCTTGCCGATGACTCCGTCCACCATCTTCTGGGCTCCGGCGTCCGGCGAGGTCACTAGCAGCTTGTTGTCGTTGGAAACTTCGACCGCGACCCCTTCGATCTTGTCCTGGGCCAGGATCTCTTGCAGCTGATTCTTCAGCTTGGAGACCGCGTCACGATGGACCTCTTCGAAGTCGATACCGAGCACGAGGTGCAGGCCACCCATCAAGTCCAAGCCCAGCTTGAGCGACTCGGACGGCAGCCAGTGGTAGTACCACGGGTCATCCGCCTTCGCGATCTTGGGGACCGTTTGCCCCTTGCTGAACTTCAGATAGGTCGGGATGAGCAGGTAGATGCTGAAGAAAATCGTAAAACCGACAATCCAGCTACGCCAAGTGACGCTCTTCATGATGTTCCTCGTGTTCGTTCGTTCTCTAACATGTAGGCGAAAACTTTATCAGGTGGTCTGAGTGACGGTTTTGCTATTGCCGTTCTCTTGCTTGAGCGACGCCGCGTTTTCCGCAATGGCGCTCCGCAGGATCTTCAACGTCACCCCTTCGTCGACTTCCACCGTGACGAAACGGTCACTCAGGGTCTTTACCGTGCCGATGATTCCGGCATTGGTGACGACCATGTCTCCCCGTTTCAAATCTTTCAGAAATTGTTCGTGCAGCTTTTGCTTCTTCTGCTGCGGGCGGATCACCAAGAAGTAGAAGATACCGAAGATGAGGATCAGCGGAACCAACGGGCCCATTCCGGGCGATTGGGGTTGACCCTCTGCAAACGCCGAAACGGCAACGAACTGACTAGCCAGCCACAGTACAACTTTCACGAATATCCCTCTTACTCGAACTTTTTGATCCCGCGCTCGTAGGCATCCGGATAGGCGGCTTTGAGCTGAGGGGACCAGTGTTCGTAAAAAGCAGGAAACGCCATAGTTTCAATAGCTTGGCGAATTTCCCGCATAAAGGCGTGATAGTAGTGGAGATTATGGATCGTGGCAAGACGGCATCCCAGTATCTCTTGGGTCGAAAAAAGGTGCCGCAGGTACGACCGGGAGAAGTTCTTACAGCAGTGGCAAGCGCAGTCCGGGTCAATGGGGAGCTCCGACAGCCGGTGTTCGGCGTTTCGGATGTTGAGCAGCCCGTTCGGGGTGAAAAAGCCCCCGTTTCGGGCGTTCCGGGTGGGCAGCACGCAATCGAACATGTCGATGCCGCAGTTCACCGCTTCCAAAATATCGCGCGGGGTGCCGACCCCCATCAGGTAGTGGGGAAGCTCCGGCGGTAGCTGGGGGGCAAGGTAGGCCAACGTGTCGATCATCTGCGCGTGCGGCTCGCCTACGCTGAGTCCCCCGATGGCGAGGCCGTCGATGGGGAGTGATACCGTCAGCTCTAGGCTTTGCTTTCGCAGCTCGTGATCGGTTCCGCCCTGCACGATGCCGAAAATCTTTTGACCGTCGAGCCGTTCACACTCCAAAAACCGTTTGGCCCAGCGGTAAGAAAGCTCGAGCGCTTTGGTGAGCTGCTCCTTGGTGGCGGGCAAGGCCACGCATTCGTCGAGCACCATAGCGATGTCGCTACCTATCGCGCGCTGAATCTCGGCCGAGATCTCAGGCGTGAGGTGGTGCTTGCTGCCGTCGAGCGGCGACTGGAAGGTCACCCCCTCTTCGGTCATCTTCTTGCGCTCGGAGAGCGAGAAGACCTGAAAGCCACCGCTGTCGGTGAGGATCGGACCCGACCAGCCCATCCAGTTATGCAGCCCCTTGAACTGGCGAAGTACCTCCAGGCCGGGACGCAGATATAGGTGGTAGGTGTTCCCCAAGATGATCTGGCTGCCAACCTCGGTGATCTCCCAGGGGGCCATCGACTTCACGGCGCCGTAAGTGCCCACGGGCATGAAAACGGGCGTTTCGACTACGCCGTGCTTGAGGGTGAGCCGTCCCCGTCTTGCGTGGCCTTGGGTCTGTAAAACTTCAAACGTTTTCATGGGAAGCGGGTTGTATGTTAGCTTCACAAAAAAGGCCAGCATGGACACCCAGAAGATACTCCCCGTCGCCGCAGTTAATTCCGCCATCCTGAACGACCGGAATCAGATTTTGCTGACGCGTAGGTCGCCGAAGGTGCGCGAGCCGGGCAAGTGGTGCCTTCCGGGCGGCCACTTCGAAGGGGGCGAGACGTGGGTCGAGGCCATGCGCCGCGAGACCAATGAAGAGGTGGGCATCGAGGTGCTCGAAGAGCGGCTGGTCGGCATCTATTCCGATCCGGCGATCACCGTAACGGCCGATGCCGGTAAAGACGGTTACCACCGGCAATTTCTCGTGGTGCTGTTCGAGGTCACCAAGTTCCGCGGCGAGATAAAGCCCAATGAAGAGGTCGACCTCTGGGGCTGGTATTCGCTAGACGCTTTGCCGGAGCCGATGTTGCGGTCGCACCCCATTCGCGCGCAGGACGCTTTGGCGCGCTCCAGCAACGTATTCGTACGCTAGGGTGCTAAGATAGCCGCTTAGCTCGTCTTACCGCGCCTCCAGAATAACGCACCGGGAGAAACCAATGACCAAGCGCCTACTAGGCATTGCCGCCCTATCGCTTTTGCTTTCCGCTTGTGGCTCGAAAGACGCCACGGCCAAGTTGAAGTTCACGAAGACCGCCCGGATGTTCGACGTGGCCTCCACCGTATTGCCGGGGGACCTTCGCGCCAATGCGCCGACCACTTTCAAAATGAAGTTCATCGCGGCCTACCTCGCCGAAGACATTGCCGAGGGCACGGGCAACAACGTCGGGATGACGTCGATGTTTTACTTGAACCCCGAGTGCGCCGACGACATTTCCCACTGCGACATTTCCGCGGGGACGGCGGAAGATGGAACGCCGATGTCGAAGATCATCACGACGTTTTTTGATTTCACTTCCGATACGGCCGCCAATACGGCCATCAACTCCCAAGGGCGCACGATTACGGCCGGATCGTACAAGTACGTGCGGCTAGAGTTCTGCAAGTACGCCTCGGGCACGGATCCAAATATTCAGTGGGCGGATACCGCCAACAGCGTAAGTACGGTTCAAGAGTTCAAGCAGACATCGTGCACGGTCAATAGTGCGGAGATCACTCCGCCCATCACGATCGCCGCCGGCGGGTCGGCTACCGTGAACCTCACGTACGATCTCAGTTCGACCGTGACCAGTGGTGGCTCGGGGGCGAACTGCTCATCGAACAATTTCTGTTTTCAGCTCCCGACGTTCGTACCTAGCGCGACGGTTCGTTAAGTTTGTTTCTCCCGACTGACTGTGTGAACGCCGGCGGGCGAGGGGCTTTTTAAAAACCTCTCCCCGCCGGCATTTTCTTTTGCGAGGTCACTGATGGACGGAAAGCTTGCGGTCGCCACGCCTCCCCTCACCGAAAGCGATTTTCCGCGGTCTTTAAACTTAGGCTGCGGCCCCAAGCCCCTGAGCGGGCACCTGAACGTGGACGTTTCACCGCGCGCGAAGGCGGACCTATTACTCAACCTGAACGCCCTGCCGTGGAAGTTGCCCGAGAGTTACTTCACGCTGGTCCGGATGCACGACGTGCTGGAGCATTTACAGAATGTGCGCGGCACGATGGCGGAGATCCACCGCGTGTGCCAGAACGGCGCCAAGGTCGATATCTCGGTGCCGCATTTTTCCAGCGCGAACGCGTTCGCGGATACGGACCACCTGCACTTTTTCGCCCACAACTCGCTCAACTTTTGCACCGAAGAGCACGAGAGCCATCGCTATCGGCTCGATTCGGTCACCGTCCACTTCGAGCGTTATCTGGGGGCTCGGCTCGTGCGTTACCTCGCCAACCGAAATCCCCGCGCATACGAGCTTCGCTGGACCTGGATGTTTCCGGCGAATTTTCTCAGCTTTCAGCTGACCGTAGTGAAATAGGGAGCCCGAGTCTCCGGCGGCTCCCCACTCATCGACGCTAATTTACGCCGCCTGGAAGGACGAACTGCGATCGCGATTCGATTCGGTATCGAAGCGCGAGCCTTCACTCTCTTTTTCGGTCTCACCGGTTTCGGCGCCATCGGAACCGGCCACCTTCACGAGCTTGTTGTAGAGACCCAAGATCAAAATCGCGGGCGCCCATTGCCCCACGAAGTTACTCAGCTGCTTGCGCTTGGTGAACTGTAGCGCCGCGGAGGCAACCATGGCTCCGGCGGCCGCCCACAGAAAGGCGTCGGAGGGGATCTTACTCGTTTTCGTTTCGATGGCCTTCGCCACGGGCCCTTCCGTATGCGTGTTGTTCTGGCCAATCTCGTTGATGTTGGTGCTTTCCATAACTGTCTCTCCTGCTGTTACAAATGATTACAAAATTGTTCCCAATCGTGCGATTGGGAAGCAACGGGGAGAGGGAGAGCAAGAACGGAGCCAACCTATTTCAGACGAACGAAGCGGCGCACTTTCTTTCCGTCGGGGGCCGTCACGTCTTCGAGAAACATCGTGAGCGGACGGGCCCACAACTTCCCCTTGGGGTTGTCGTAAAGCGCTTCGTAGAAAACCATCTCTTCGAGCGTTTCGCTGTGCCGGCCTATTCCCAGGATGCGATACTGCTTACCCTTGAAGTGCGCGTACAGGTCGCCACTTTGCGGCCGCTCGTCAGGGTTTGAGGAGTGCATAGTAGTTGCGGTCTTCCGACAACCGGCCCACGATCGCTTCCCACACGTTGATCGCATCGGTATCGAAGTCCGGTGAGTCGCCGATGTTTTCCAGACGACCGAACTCGTGCACCAGCACCCAGGTTCGCTCGGTAGCCGCGGCCTTAAAGTACTCGTCGCAAAGGTTAATCGTGGAGTGGACGAAGCCTAGCGTAACGCGAACGAAGGCCAGGGTCTGCTGGGGAGTATTGCAGCGGCCGTAGCGGTAGAGCGAGACCCCGCCCTTGGTGCAGGCGTGGTAACGGCGCTGCAAAAGCTTCGTGTAGTGCGCGCGGTTTTTAAAGAGCACCTTGAAGTTTATCCCCTTCTCGAACTCTTTCTGGATTCTGGGGTAGCGATTTTCGATGAGGTAAAGGGCGCGGTGCACGTTACGGCACGCGATCTGCGTGTCCATCCGAACGTCTTCCGCCCAGGCGGCGGGAAAACCGCTACCGGTGAGCGGCATCTTGCCGGGATAAAAAGTGACCGACGTCGGTTCCGGCACGCCGGCAAACGCGGCTCCGCCCCACAGTAAAAATAGCCCTAAGATAAAACGCATTGTGTCCCCCCGTTAAACCTGTGGGTACCGAAGTATCACGCGGTGCGTGAGGCTCCCACCGCGAAAGTGCCGCACCGTTTAAATGTGTAGACGGTTAGTTAAGGGACGCGTACCCAGTTTTTTTTGGGGAGGGCCACGGGATTGGGTTTCCCGTCGAAAAGTATCGCCGTCTGGTGCAGCTGCTGGCTATTCCAGTCCAGGTCGTGCCAGCGCGGGAGGAATTCCTGGAGGGAGAGCAGGGCGCGCGAGCCAGAGGCCGACGGGTCCATGAAGTAGATGTTTTGGTCATCGAGACCGATCACCACCATGTAATGCCCCTGATCCCACGCGTTCGTGTAATCGAAGTTAGGCACCGCAATGCCGTCGACCGTGCCCCACGCTTGCGCTTCGACGATCACCGGCTGGTCCCTCTGCAGGTACGGCTTCAGGTCTTCGATTTTCAAATTCGATTTGATCTCGGCCTTGATGCCAAGCTTGCGGGCGTACTCGGCCATCTCCACGTGATTGGTTCCGTTTTGCGGGTCGGAGCCCATCTCTTTCGCGAGCTTCTCTTCCGTGAAGCTGTGGCCGTAGTAAGCGAGCACCGACTGCATCGCGGCGGCGCCACACGTGTAGTTCGTGAACTGCATCGCCGGCGGAACGCCCCACAGAATTTTCGTGGAGCGGGGAATCGCGTTTCCGTCCGGCCCGCAGCAGAGCGCGGAAGCGTCGTGAATACCCGTGCCTTTGCCGCATTTCACGAGCGCTAGGCTAGACAAAAGAAGTAGGCCGAATACCAATAGACGCTGTTTCACGTTGTCCCCCCGGAGTAGTGTTCAGGGGAAAACTAACATGCCGGCGTGTGGTGTCTAGCGCGTTGTATGGCCGCCAATGCCGGCGGATTTGTTTTGAATCTCTAGCACCGTGATCATTGCCATGTTCACGATCTCGTCGACATCCGACGCGCGCTGCAGAACGTTGATGGGCTTGTTCATGCCCACCAGGATGGGGCCAATGGCTTCGGCTCCGCCCACGCGTTGCAGCAGCTTGTAGCAGATGTTCGCCGACTGGAGGTCGGGGAAGATCAGCACGTTCGCGCCGCCCTTGATTTCGCAGAACGGGAAAGTCTCGGCGACGATCTCCGGAACGATGGCGGTATCGGCCTGCATCTCTCCATCCACCAGGATGTCCGGGCGGCGGTGCTTGATCAGGCGCGTAGCCTCCCGCACTTTGAGAGCGTGCGGGTGGTTGACGCTGCCGAAGTTGCTAAACGACAGCATGGCGACCTTGGGCTCGATATCGAAGAAGCGCGCCTCTTCGGCGGCGCAAATGGCAATGTCGGCCAGATCGGTGGCGGAAGGATCGATGTTCACCGTGGTATCGGCGAGGAACAGGATCTTTTCCTTGAAGAGCATCATGTAGACGCCCGAGATCTTCATCCCCTTACGCGCCCCTACCGTTTCGAGGAACGGACGAATCGTGTCGGGGTAGCTCTGGGTGACGCCGGACAATAGGCCGTCGGCATCGCCCCGGCGTACCATCATGGAGCCAAAGTAGTTCTCGTTCTTCATCATCGAGAAGCACTGCTCCTCGGTAATGCCTTTGCGCTGGCGGTGTTCCCAGAACTCGTGCGCGTAGGTTTCGCGGGCTTCGGAAGTGGACGGCGTGATGATCTGGGCTTTGTCCAGATTCACCAGGCCGAGCTTTTCGATCTGGGCGCGTACCCGCTTTTCGTTGCCAAGCAAGATCGGCTGCGCGATCCCTTCCTGCACGATGATTTCGGCGGCCCGGAGAATTTTTTGGTTAGAGCCTTCCGGAAACACGATCTTGGGTAGATTCGGATTCTTTGGTTCGGCCTCGTCGCCGGTAATCTTTTCCTTGATCGAACGAACGAAGCTTTGGCGAACGCCCAAGCGGCGCTCGAGCTCCGAGACGTACTCGTCGAGATCGATCTTCAACCGGGCCACTCCCGTTTCCATCGCGGCCTTGGCGACGGCGGGGGCTACCCACAACAGCACGCGCGAGTCGAACGGCTTGGGAATGATGTACTCGGGCCCGAACTTGAAACGCTTTCCGCCGTAGGCTTTGGAAACGTTGTCCGGCACTTCCTGGCGCGTCAGCTTGGCCAGGGCGTGTACGGCCGCGATCTTCATCTCTTCGTTGATCTGCTTCGCCCGCACGTCGAGCGCGCCGCGGAAGATGAAGGGGAAGCCTAAAACGTTGTTTACCTGATTCGGATAATCGCTGCGGCCCGTGGCAAAGATGAGGTCTTCGCGCGCGGCCTTGGCTTCGTGGTAATCGATCTCCGGATCGGGGTTCGCCATGGCGAACACGATGGGCATCTTGGCCATCGAACGGATCATCGACTGGGTGACGGCCCCCTTGGCCGAAAGGCCCACGAATACGTCGGCGTCGACCATCGCGTCGGCGAGGTTACGGGCCTTTTCCTTGGTGGCGAACGGGGCTTTATACTTGTTCATGCCGCCTTCGCGGCCTTCGTAGATCACCCCTTGGGTGTCGCACATGATGATGTTCTCGCGCTTGGCGCCGAGACGGATGTACAGGTTGGCGCACGAGATCGCCGAAGCACCCGCGCCGTTGAAAACGATGCGCGCCTTAGCAACGTCACGCCCGGTGACTTCGCAGGCGTTAATGAACGCGGCGGCGGAAATGATGGCCGTGCCGTGCTGATCGTCGTGGAAGACGGGAATGTTCATCGTCTCCTTGAGCTTCTCTTCGATGTAGAAGCACTCAGGCGCTTTGATGTCTTCGAGGTTGATGCCGCCGAAAGTTGGCTCCAGCAGCTTGACGCATTCGATGAACTTGTCCGGATCTTCCGTATCCACTTCGATATCGAAGACGTCGATGTCGGCGAAGCGCTTGAACAGAATGCCTTTGCCTTCCATCACGGGCTTACCGGCCAAAGCACCGAGGTTTCCCAGCCCCAGCACGGCGGTGCCGTTGCTGATGACCCCCACCAAGTTGCCCTTGGCGGTGTACTTGAAGACCTCGTCCGGCTCGCGGAAGATTTCCATGCAGGGGGCGGCCACTCCGGGAGAGTAGGCCAGCGTCAGGTCGCGCTGCGTGCGGCAGGGCTTCGAGGATATGACCTCGATTTTTCCGGGGCGTCCCTGGGCGTGGTAGTCGAGTGCTTCTTTATTATTGTTCGGGTCTTTTTTATTGCTCACAGTGCCCGAGACTATAGACACGTTTTTTTAGAATGGCAAAAAACGTGTAAGCCTGGCGCGTTAGCGAACGGCACCCATCAACGCGCCGACCTCTTTCACCGTGCGGGCGTCGGTGATGCCGATCTCCTCGAGAAGCCCCTGGGCGGCCGCCTGAATGATATCGTTCGGGGTTCGCAGGGCGGGGTAGCCCGGCAACCGGTGGGGCCGCAGGCCATGGCGTTCGTACAGGTCGGCCACCGCGGAGGCGACCTGGATCAGCACGGGGTCCGAGCCGTGATCTCCCTTAACTAGCGGGCTGTGGTCGATGATGAGGATGGCGGTATGCCACGCTTGCCGGTCGATTCCTTGGGAGTTGCCGCCCACGTCGCCGTGTCCGGTATCGTGGCCGTTGCCCGCTACGTCCTCGCGTTCGAGGGTCGGGTTGATTCCGTCGATTCCTTGGGAGTTGCCGCCCACGTCACCGTGCGGC
>JBGSST010000353.1:0-5875 GCA_041736915.1 Bdellovibrionota bacterium | reverse complement strand
GCCGCCGCGGATGGCGCCGTCGATGGCGCTGGTCACCGCCGCGATCGCCTCTTCTACCGTCATGCCGTGCAGGTCGACGGACTGGGAACGGGACGGGGCTTTGGCCGCCGGTGATTTCGATCCCTTCCGCGCTTCCCCCGGCTTTTTCGTGTAGGCCGTGGGCCCCTTTTTCTGCGGGACTAGGTCGGCGGCCACGCACTCGACGTTCAGAACGCCAATCCCCACCCGATACTTGCCGTTCGCCAACACCTGCAGCACGACGCCGTCGGCTTCGAGCTTGCGGTGAAAAACACGGTCGTGCGGTTTGAAAGGCTTTTCTGGGCGCGACATTATTTTCTCAGCTCGTAGCGGCTGGCCTTGGGCGACCAGAGCCACACTTTGGTTTCTTTGCCGACGTAAACGTAGTTGGCGTGGGCCTCGTCGCCCGCGTGAAAACTGCCGTCGCGCACGGTGATGTCGTCAACGCCATCGCCGTTCAGGTCTTTGAGAAACACGGTGGCCATGGCGTCTTGGCCGTCGTCATTCCCCCACCACGCCCGGACCAGCTTGTCCTTCTGACAGAGGTAATACTCGTAGGACGTAGCGGGCAATCCCTGATGCTTGACCAGGGCGGTACGGGATAAGAGCACGCCGTTGGCCCCGGCTCCGGCCTTACCCTTCGTGAGGCTCAAGTTGGTTTTGCCGCCGTCGCCCTTGGGATCGCCTTCTTTCGCGAACCACCAACCCGTGGGACCATTTTGCGAGTTACCGGCCGGCACGGTGACTAGCTCGCCCGCATCCACCTGCGAGACCACCTTTCCTTCGCGCCGCAAGGTAAGCTCCAACGTACAGTTTCCGTCACTACATTTGGCGCGCGCCACTCGCAGCTCGGTGCGAGGTTTCTCCTGGCAGACGTGGGTCGCGAGCACCTTGTGTGGCGACGGTACGGAGTCGGCCAGCAAACCGGGGCTGAACAACGCCAGCCCCGCCGCGAATAAAAGCTTCATGCGGCCATTCTACCGCATCGTGGTCACGCCGTTCGAAGGTTTGGTTTTCGCCAGCTGTCCGCGCGCATAGGGTTGATGCGTTTTTGCCACCGGTGGTGGTTGGCGTGAAAGTACGCGCCGTCGCCCAAAAAGTTCACGAGGCGGTAGTACCCGTTGCCGTTCAGGTTAAGCATCTCCACCGAACCGTCGGGCATCGTCTTGTGCGTGGCGAAGTTGATGTGCGCGAACACCAGTAAGTTGGTAAGCCACGCCGGGACGAAGAAGGTGACGAACAGTGCCGGGCCGAGCAGCCACACCCAGAAAGCGACGCGGGCGAGAATGCCTAGGTAGTAGATTCCCATCTCGCCGATGAGGATCGCGTGGGAGCTAAAGCGTTCGCCGTGGTAGTCGAGAAACTTGCGGCGGATGACGCGAATCGAGTTGAGCTGCGTCGTCAGCAAAAACATGGCGAAGCTGCGGCCATTGGGCGGATGCGGGTCCATCTCGGAGTCGGCGTGGGCGTGGTGCAGAATGTGGCTGATCCGGAACGGAGCCATACCGAAAAGCACAAAAGCTCCGGCGACCTCGCCGATAACCTCGTTCCGGCGGCGCGGCTGAAAATTCTCGTGAACCGCGTTGTGCAGAACTACGGGGATCTTGATGCCGGCCACGAAGGCCAGCGGCAAGAGCACTGGCCAGTAGGGCGTATAGAGCGACCAGTCGAGTGGCCCGCGCAGGGAGTAAACCAGCGCGAACAACCCAAGAAAGATCACCAGCTGCAGCGAAAAGTATTTGAGGAAAAAGTAACGATCCTGGCGAAACGAGGCCCAGTTAATTTTCATTTGAGTACTCCTGAAACAAAGTTAGTGATTAAAGCGTTGATGGCGCGCGGGTGGGTCACGGGCAGCCAGTGGCCGCCGGCTACGGTGACGCGCGTGCCGTTAGTGAATGAGCTTCGTACCTCGTGGGCCGAGGGCAAAATCAGAAACGGATCGTTCTTTCCCGCGACGAGCAACGTGGGCACCGGGCTAGGCGAACTACGCCGCCACATCGCGCGCAGGGCGCGGAGTCCTAGTTCGCGGTAAATCC
Organism: Bdellovibrionota bacterium; assembly: GCA_041736915.1. GTDB lineage: Bacteria > Bdellovibrionota > FAC87 > UBA2466 > UBA2466 > JBGSST01. Next base: position 3,821 of record JBGSST010000353.1, on the reverse strand, counting down.
GAATCGCGCGTACATCGTTGTATTCGGGCCGGCGCACTCGCGAGCGGCTACCGACGCCGCCCAGCGTGTAAAAGAGCTGACGCACGCGGTGCCCGAACCGGCTTTGCGCGATCTTCTCCAGCGACGGCAAAGTCCATAGCAACGTGACGTAGCTCGAGCGCAGCCACTGCGATACGCGAAACCAGCGCCGGGTAAACTGCGCTAGCCCCGCGCCGTTGATCAACACCTGCGCGGCGAAAAGGTGCGGGTGTAATCGCGTGGCCTCACTGGCGACGAAGCCGCCGAGGTCGTGCGCCACGAGGAGCACGGGACGGCCAGGCTGCTCGGCCCGCAGTTGCGCCGCGTGAGCGGTCACATTGCCGATGGCCTCGTCGAGCCTGGGGCTGGCGGCCCAGTCCACCACGATGACCTGGCCAAGCTTCGCCAGCGGCCGCCGTTGTTTTTCCCAAAGCCGCCCATTGTTGGGGAACCCGTGCAGAAAGAAAATAGCCGGGCTCACGCGGTCCTCCCCGGAACGACCACGCGGCGACCGCTCCAGATGTAGGTGAACAGCGATCGCAGCACCGAAAGGTACTGGCCCCAGGTGATCTTGGCGTAAGCGCTACGCAGGTCGGTAAAAAAGGGATGAGCGCTCGCACCGTGGCGAAGTTTCCCCAAACGCCTTAGCTGCACCACGGACCACAGCACGTGCGAGGTTTGCGCTAAGCGCCGATTGAAGTTCTTCCAGAAGCGGCTCGCCGAGAAGTTCAGCACGAGCGGCGGCACGCTGATGTGGCGGACCTCCTCTTCGTAATGAAGGCGGTTGAGGGCGAAGTACACCGGCTCTACCTGGGCGTCGGGGTCGGTGGCGCGGAGGTAGCGGAATAGGTCGATGCTTTCCAGCTCGGTGAGGTGAACCAGATGCCACACGGCGTTTCCGCCGAGCCGGCTGTTCAAAAGGAATAGCTTCGTGAACCAGGAATCGCGCGAGTACTTCGGAAGCAATGAGGTCAACGTGGCTTCGGGAAATCCCTGCACGGAGGCGAACTCGGAGACGTAGCGCGCGAAGGCTCCCGAATGCTTGGCTTCCTCTTCGAAGAACTGTTCGAGCAACGCCGTGGCGCCCGGACCCAACTCGTGACGCCGCACGATCGAGGCCACGCAGCGATCGCGAATGACCCCCAGGATAGCTTCGTGCTGCGCAATTGCCTGAATGAGGACTAGCCCTAAAAACTGCGAGACCACGAGCCGTTCGCGCTCGCAAGTGAGGGCCTGGCCAAGCTCGAGGCGGTCCAGCGGCAGCAGGGGCCGAGTTACGTCGAGCTGCGTCCACGGGATATCCGTCTCGGCGTCCCACTCGTGACGGCGCTGTTCATTCAGAATCCGTTCGTATTTTGTTTCCCGCGCATCTCGTTCCATGACGCGGTTATGACAGGCGCCGCTTCGGTAAACTATACTTTCATCAAAAGTATATAAAAGCTGTACTAGCGGTTTTTGCCGCGGCGGTAACGATTTACGACGCTAAATGTCCAGGGGCGGTAGGCGAGCAGCAACCACACGTTCTCGGTACTTTCGTTCTTGCCCACCTCGTCGAGTTCGGCGAGCGACGTGAACTCCGCGATGAGCCGGTTCATACGCGCGGCCAGCACCTGCAGCGACTAGGCCGAAAGCCGCGCATTCAGAAAACGAAGCTGCTCGTTCGTGCCGGAGAAGGGGCTACGCAGAAACTCTTTCTTTATCTCTTCCGTGTAAGTCTCGTTCAGCGGCCCGCCCTCTAACCACCTTACGTTCTTGGAGAGCAATGGCTCGACGCGATTCTTCGGGTGTAGCCGGATGACTCCTAAACGGTCGAGCAGCGTGAGGTACCGCTGACTTTCCACCGCCGTGAATTCGTACTTGGCTTGCACCTTCGCGACGGGCAGACCGCCGAGCAGTAAGTAGGCAAACGCGAAGAGCTTGGCGTCTTTAGCCAGGGCCGCTTCCTGGGGCAGGGTGAAGCTCTCGACATCTTCCCTCTGCGTGCGGCTCATCTTGGCCAGCTCCAATAGCTCGATACCCGCGGCGTTACACATCTCTTCGAGCGCGCCGAGCGAGATGGACTGCTCGGAGAAGATCCGTTTCACGTTCGACTCGCTCTGACCGATCTTGTCGGCCAGGGTTTTGTACGTGATGCCCTGGTGACGAAGGTACCGCTTCAGGGTCTCGATAAGTAAAATAGACTGCTGCACAGAGTTACCAAAGAGTAGGGGAAGCGCCCGCCCCTTTCAATGGCGGGGTATAATGGGGTGTGAAAATTTCCGTGCGGCAGCTCTTAACCTACGCTCTGGTCGGTGGCCTTTTGCCATCGTCCGCCGGGGCGGCAAAGCTCGTGGACTGTCTCCTTCCGCTCATCAACGTGGGCAAGGTGTCGCCGCCCGAGACCCCGGGCTCGCAGTCGGTAGAGCACTATCTGCTGCGTCGGACCAAAGTGAACGGAAAAGAGTTCCACGAGGTGGTGACGATCCGCCGTTTCCATCACGAAGAGAACTACACCACGAGCGTGATGCAGCGAACGGTCAACTCGTTCGGACCGGGATATTTGGATGGGACCGGCCGGGTCGTAAGCCTACCCAACTTGGAGCCCTTACCCTTCGCGGCGGATGAGCTTACTCGAATGTCCCGGCCCATCATCGCGGCCAACCTCGCCACCTACAAAGAACGGCGAAAGCACTGGCCCAAAGAGTTTCGCGATTTCTTGGCCAAGGTGGCGCTAGAGAATATCAACGACTCTATCTACGTTGCGGTCACCGATAATCGTAGCGGGAAGATCGTCGGCGGCGTGCGGTTCATTCTCTCCCCTTACGGCGTACGCGACGGCAAAATCGTGGCGGAAGGGCCCCTCGTGGAGCGTTACTACGGACCGGTGAAAGAGTTTCGCACGGACACGAAGAAGTTTAGCGCCGAAGGGCTACCGCTGCCGCCGGCCACCATCCCGGAAGAGCTGGCGCTGGATATCCGGCTCGATAAGCCGGCCGTGGAGGTAGAGGGCGACCCGTTCGGTAGCCCTCCCATGAAAAGCGGGCTCAACCTGGAGATGGGGACTCTGTTCGTCGACGATAAGCTCGATCCGAAAGAGCAGAAGAAGGTGTGGGGTGAGCTCTGGCTACAAACGCTGCGGATGGCGCACCACTCGCAAAACGACGAGCTCAACTTCTACGGCACGACCATCCACGCCTACGCGGACCGTCCTTCCAAGAAACTGTACCTTCCGCTGGGGTTCGAGCTTTTGCGCAGCTACGAGCACAAGGGAAAACGGGTGTACCACGCGGGGCCCGATGAATCGGTTCCCCCCATCACGAAGGCCGATGGATCGGTGTGGTGGCCGATTGTTTACCGTCCAGAAAAGATCAACCAGTTCGTGCAGGAGTGGCGCGACGGCCTGCACTCCACCCGCCCGGGCGAAGACGTTCCCGCGCGGCTTCTCGCCATTGCGGACCACCGTGACGGCGAGCCCACCTCGGTAAGCGTGGACAGCATGGAGCGGTTGGCAAAAGATCTGCTTTCTAACGAGGATCGCCGCATGCGTGGGGCAGGGTACGCCATCAACCGCGTCATCGAGATGCAAGCCATCCATGCCCGGCATCTTCGCGAGGCTACCGATCCGTTTGAACGTAAGCGGGCGCAGCAAGCGCTGAACGAAGCCGAGCGCATGATGCGGGAGCTGCGGCCTTTCTACCCCCAGCTGGTCAAGCACCCCAATCGCCATTACCGGGCCGGCTTTCTTACCCACGCCGTGAACCTCATCCGGTTCGGAAAAGAGAAGCCCGTGATGACCCCCAAGGAGGTCACGGACGAGATCTTCC
>JBGSST010000347.1:0-19847 GCA_041736915.1 Bdellovibrionota bacterium | reverse complement strand
AAGGCGCGCAGGAAGCCGCCGAACAGGGCGGGGGCAAAGGCGCTACCGGCGGCAAGGGCGGATCGGAATCTTCCGGTCGCGAGAACCGCGAAGGCGATCGCGAAAACCGCGAACGCGAGCGCGGAGCGCAGGAACGTGAATCGCGTGAAGATCGCGATCGCGAAAGCCGCGAACGCGATACGCGCAGCCGCGAGAATAAAGGGGCTAAAGAAAACAAGCAGAAGGAAGACAGAAACCGCGACAAGAAGAAGGGCGCCCGCGGAACCGATAGCGATGACAAGAGCATCAAGGCTAGTCCCGGCGGCTTCCGCGAACGCAGTGCCCACAACTTCCGCGAGGTTGCCCGTTTGGCCGAAGGGCCGTCGACCACCGCGAGTGACATGGCGACGAAGGTCGTAGGTAGGAGCAGCCGCGAGATGCCGCTGCCGTACTGGCCGATTCCGTCGACTACGATCGGTACGCCGAGTGCGCACGGCGCTGACTGGACCGACGTGTTCGCCGGCGTAGGCGTACAGAACCGGGCCCGCTTCGGCACGTTGCCCAACAGCACCGCCATCGTGGGCTTTGGCCTTGGCAACTCGATCAAGAACGTGGGCTTGGAAGTGGGAATTTCCAGCTACGGTCTCATCCGCCACGGCCTGCCGTTCACGACTGGCGGCATCAGCTTCAAGCTGCATCACTACTTTCGCGACTGGCAGCTCGGCGTCGCCGCCGGATACGAGAACGCCATTTATTGGAAAGCACCCGATAGCGGTCAAAGTTTCTACCTCGTATTTTCCAAGTATTTCCTGCTAGGCCGTGGCAGCAAGCAGGAGCCTTTCCGCACCTTGTTTGTGCATGCGGGCTTGGGGGATGGCCGTTTCCGCACCGAGAGCTCCGTGCGCGCCGGAACCAATTCGATTAGCCCGTTCATCGCCGTGGCGATGCGCGCAGCCGACCCGGTGAACCTCATTCTCAACTGGACGGGCTCGGATCTAGCGGCGGGCATTTCGGTGACCCCGTTGCGTACGACTCCCATCAGCATCGGCTTGTCCGCGGTGGATATTCTCAAACAGGCCGGCGACGGGGTGCGGTTCAGCCTCGTGTTCTCGTACGGTGACTCGGTCACCGCCCCCACCTTTCCGGTTAGCTGGTTTCGTAGCGACTCGTCGAGCCGGTTAGCGGCCCGCTAGTCGCGCGGCGTGGCCAAGGTGCGTACCACGACGGACGCGCACACGAGGCCGAAGGTGCCGGTCACGAACGAGCTATTGCCGAGAATCAGGTTGCGATTCTCGCACTGAAAGTACGGGTTATCGCCCTGCGGGCACACGCACTGAAACCCTTTACCGTTGTCGTATTTTAACTCCCACGGCATGCCCGCGGCTTCCGTGGAATAAACCGCCGGAATGCCAAAGGGCCCTTCACCGTCGGCGGGAAAGCCGTGCTTCTTGCGCAAGATCGCCCGCACTTCGCGGGCGAGGGGATCGACCGTGGTATTAGCGAGGTCTTCGACCTTCACCATCGTGGGGTCCATGCGTCCACCCGAGCCGGTCGAGCAGATGATCGGAATTTTTTGGTCGCGGCAGTACGCCAGCAGATGGCACTTCGCGGTAATGTTGTCGATGGAATCGATGACGTAGTCGGGGCGCTCGGCAAAGATCGTGGCGCAGTTCTCGGCGTTGTAAAATAGGGGCATCGCCGTGATCTTTACCGCCGGATTGATGGCCTTGAGCCGTTCGGCCATCACTTCACTCTTGTCGCGGCCCACGAGGCCGTTTAGCGCGTGCAGCTGGCGGTTGAAGTTGGTGATGCAGATCTCGTCGAAGTCCACGATGGTGATACGGCCGACCCCGCTGCGGGCAATGCTTTCCGCCGCCCACGAACCGACTCCGCCCAGGCCCACGATCATCACGTGCGACTGCATGAGCCGCTTCATGGAGCCATCGCCGATGAGCCGCGCTAGGCGGTCAAAGCGGCGGTGCAGCTTGTAGTTTTCGAGCTCCTCCCCCGTTCTAGGGGCAGAGGGTAAATTCAACTCCGACATCACTACTTCTTCGATCATCGCTTCCCAAAAATTGACTCCACGTTCTTCGTGGCGTGCGCCAGCAGGCTCTCGGCCGGTATCTGAATAGCCTCGCCCACGATGCGGGCGACTTCCTTGAGGTAGGCCAGCTGATCAATCAGCGGGACCGGCGAATCTTTCCAAGGAGCATCGGTTTCTAGCACAAGCGAGGAAAGGGGGATAGACCGCCAAAGGCCACCGTGGGTTTTGGCCTGGCGTGGGACGTCGGGCCCTCCGACCGAGATCATGAGCCCCAGGTCGGTATAGGCTTGGGCGTCGGCGAAGGTCCCACTGAACCGGTGCACGATTCCCTTCCAGCTCTTGGCGGCGGCGCGTAAGCCCGCAATCGCCTCGGCGTGCCCTTTAACCACGTGAAGCACCAAGGGTTTCCCGTGCTTCTTGGCGAGCGCTAGCTGCTTTTCGAAGGCGGCCACCTGCACCCCTTTGGTTTCGGGATGGGTAAACAGGTCGATGCCCAGCTCACCGCAGGCGGCAGCCTGGGGCAGCCGTTCTTGCAACGAAGAAAGCCCCGCGGCAATTTCGTCCTTGGAGGCCTTGGCGACCCACCAGGGGTGGAGGCCGAAGGCCCGCCATACGACGCCGTCCAGCCCTTCGATCTTGAGCTGACCCTCCCATTCCTTGGGGTCGATACCCCCTAAGCCCCAGAGGCCGATTCCGGCTTTGCGGGCGCGGACGATGGCCTCGGGCATGGCTCCGTTCCAGTCAGGGTGGGTCAAATGGCAGTGTGCATCGGTGTACATGCAATTATGTTAACAGAATCCGCTTCCTATCGTGGAAACGCATGGGTTAAACCCCCTGGCATGGACCTCGTACTCGCCACCTTCAATGCCCGGTACCAGCACGCCTCGCTGGGCTTGCGGTATTTGCACGCCAATTTGGGCGAATTGAAGGATCGCGCGGAGATTGTGGAGCTTACCCTCGAACACCGGCCCGCGGACGTGGTGGAACAGATTCTCGCTAAAAAGCCCCGCGTGGTGGGCTTCGGCGTTTACCTTTGGAATGTGCTGCTCACCACCGAAACGGTGCAAATTTTGAAAACGGTGGCCCCCGAAGTGAAGGTCGTCTTAGGCGGCCCCGAGGTGAGCTACGAGCAGGCCGGGCAAAAGCTTTGCGAGCTGGCCGACGCGGTGGTGACGGGGGAGGGGGAAGAGACCTTTCGGTTACTCGCCACGAACTACCTGAATTCGGGGCAGTGGCCCGCCGCCAAGATCCTTCCCGGGCTGTCCCCCAATCTGGACACCACGGCGTTACCGTACGCGCTTTATTCCGACGAAGACGTGAAGAATCGAGTGATCTACGTCGAGGTGTCGCGCGGCTGCGCTTACCGGTGCGAGTTTTGTTTGTCGGCGCTCGACGAAAAAGTAAGGCTCTTTCCGCTCGAGGCCTTCTTGGCGGAGATGGACACCTTGCTCGGGCGGGGCGTGCGGCAGTTCAAGTTCGTGGATCGCACGTTTAATTTGAACACGAAGATCAGCACGCGCATTTTGGATTTCTTTTTGGAACGCGTGCACCTGGGCCTGTTCCTGCATTTTGAAATGGTGCCCGAGCGGTTGCCCGAAGAATTAAAAAGTCGAATTGCCAAATTTCCCGACGGCTCGCTCCAGTTCGAAGTGGGCATTCAGACGTGGAACGAAACCGTGTCGAAGGGGATCAGCCGGCCGCAGAATTACGAAAAGATCGCCGACAACCTTAAGTACCTCCGCCAAGAAACGCGAGTGCACCTGCATACGGACCTCATTGTGGGGTTACCGGGCGAAGACAAGGCGAGCTTTGGCCGCGGCTTCGATCGTTTAGCGTCGCTACGCCCGCACGAGATTCAGGTGGGGATTTTGAAACGGCTCAAGGGCATGCCGCTCAACCGGCAGAATGAGTCGGCGGGGCTAAAGTACGAAACGGCGCCGCCATATTCCGTACTGCAGACCAAACACCTTACGTTCGATGAGATTCAAGGCTTCAAGCGGTTCGCCAAGTTCTGGGACCTCATCGCGAATCAGGGAAAATTCCCCGCGTTTTTGACGGCAATCGAACAAATCGCCGCTGACGAGACGGGCTCACTCTTCACGCTTTTCTGGGAGCTAGCGGAGTTTCTCGGTAAGCGTCATCCCAAGCTTCACAGCATCGGCCTGCCGTCGCTCGTGGCCTCCCTCGAAATGTTTTTTGACCTTCGTGGGGAGGGCTCGGGGCTAATGGTGCGGGCGGCCCTCCGGCAAGATTCCGATTTTCGCGTGCGCGCCAAGACGCTGCCACCATCGGCCACGCCCAAGCGACAAGCCCTGCACCAGCAGGCCACCGCGAGCGGGCCGCTGCACTAAAACAGTGGCACGATGGCAAAACGGGTGGGGGCCGTGGGCAGGTAGACGGTAAGGTCGTTATCCCGAGTAATCGACAAGCCGTCGTAACGGAACACGTAAAGCCGAGCCAGTGCGGCTAACGGCAAATAGATGGTTTTGCCGTCGGGAGAGACCGCAAAGTCGGACGCAAACGTGCCCTCATCGAGCATAAAGGCCTGAGTTGCGCTGAGGGGAGGAACTCCATTTTCATTCAATGGCAAGATGCCCACGCCGCTTCCGGTGCTGGTTTCGTTATAAAGAACGTACGCCGTACGGGTCGCCTCCACGTAGCGAATTTGTTTTACGAACCTCCCGGCGGCGAAGTCGGTGACTCCGTTGAGCGTCAATGACAAGCTCACCGGATTGAACGTGAAGGAATAAAACTTCTCACCCACGATGGCGAACAGCCAGTTCTTCGAGCGAACGTAATGGATGGGACCAGGGTTTCCGCTGGGTATGCCGGAGTACGCGGGCGTTCCCGACCCAATCGCCCCCGAGGTTTCGTTAATACGGTGGGCGAAAACTCGGTACTGGGCCCCGTTATCGTCGGTAAGCTCAACAAGACGTCGGGGGTAGCCGCTAGCGATCGAACACCTAGCGAGGTCACGTCCGGCCCCAGTGACACTGGCGACCCCGAGTCGAAGTACCGCGCCTGCAAGATCGTATTCACATCCGTGAAGTAGAAGTAGGGAGTGGTGAGGGCGGAAACGGCTTCGGCCGTCGAGTTGTTACCAAGGGACGCGCGATTGCTAAATGAGGTCCACAACCCGGCGCTCGGGCCGGAGACGTCCATCGGCAAGTGCAGAATATTTTCGATAGAGGGGGATCCGGATGAGGGAGGTCCTACGATCACCGTGCTGGCACCATCGGCGGGAACGTCGATGTTGCCGGGTTTGATGAGTGGGCTGTGACTTTGCAGTTGGGTCAGCCGTCCACTAACCGCGTCCATCTCGTAGTTGAAAAGGGTAGGCTCAACCAAGCTTTCGGTATTGAACACGATGAGGCGGCTGCCCGTAATCGGGGGATCCTCGCTGGGGTCCCCTTCGCTGCCCGAGCCGGTCGCGGAAGCACAAAGCTCGGCCAAGTCGTCAGCCACGCCACTGTCGTACTCGTTTTTCACCTCGACCCGGGAGTCGCGGTAGAGGTCGCCGACCGTCTCGCCCAGCAGGTAAACGCGGGGCCGGGTCGGCGTGCGAAAAATTTCGGGCAGCGTCGAGGACGCGCACGATCGGCCGAGCGTCGAGGAAAAGACTCCGTACACGCGGATGGTGCGATCGCTGCCGCTGGGAACGGTGAACTTCTTGCCCGTGCGGGTAAGCTCGTAGAGATCCCCCATCTCCGAAAGCGCGCCAAAGCCAAAACAGCTGGCCTTACGCGTCCCCAGCTGCTCGTCCGATACACTAACGCTGATGCCGTCGCCGCCCACGCTAATGAAGTAGCAGTGCATCGCCTCGACCGAGGCCGGGTTGTTCGCCGACGATCGCAGGCGGGGGACGGTGTGGCGAGGAACCAACTGGCGCGAAGCGGTCGAAGGAAGCTTGACCTGCATGGTTAGCGCGCGGTCGGGTTGAAACGTGCACGCCGTCAATAACGACGCCACGAACCAGCATCCAGTCGAGCGCCATGTGAAAAAGTCTTTCAAGCGTGGGCTATATTCTAGTGAAAAGAAGGCCCGGGAACAACGCTGGGCTGCGTTAGCTGCGGCTGGTGAGCCGCTGCAGAAATTTTTCGAGGTAGTTCTGAATGCGGATGGCCACGCCGAAGCCAAGCACGCCGACGGACATCAGGATTAGCGTAAGCCACCGGTAAAGCGTGTGGCCGTCGTCGGGGCGCGAAAGAAACAGAAATAGTGCGGCCCCCATGATGGGAATCGCCCCGGCACTCCAACAAAAAATCCTAAGCCGTTGCTCCACGCACTTCAGTTCCAAGGGGGCCGTCGTCGAAATAGATTCGGTTCCCCACCATAGGCGCGGGTAAAGGAATCGGAAAATGACCAATCCCGAGAATAGGTAGGAGTAGGTTCCCGAGACCAAAGCGGAGAACAGGAACGAAAGCAAAAAATGGAGATACGTAGCTAACTCCGGCAACGGTGAGCTGAAGAAGTGGATGCCGAAGGGAAACACCACGAACGAGCCCACCCACAGCAAACAGGGAATGGTGAACGCGCGGTTGGGAAAAGACAGGGCGGTCCGGCGCAGTTCGCGCGCATCCGCGGCGCTACGGGGCAAGGAATCAAAAACGGGCGCCATGCGCGGAAACAAAAAGTAAGTGCCCAGCGCGAAGCAAACCGGATTGTAAAAGAGGCAAAGTTGCTTGAAGACTTCGCGCTGCGAATCGTCGAGCCAGTCGACGATTTGGCTACCGTTGTACACGAGGTTTACCAGCGCACCGATAATCTGCGGGATGAGTACGGCCAGCACCGCCGCCGATCGGAGGTCCCGCTCGATCCAGTCGTTTAGCGGTAACGTGCCGGATGCCTGCACGGCTTCGGCTAGCTTGAGCGCGTTGCGCGCTTCGACCGCCCACTGCGCGGCCGTGGGTCGGTCCTTGGGGTCGTCTACGTAGGTGCCCACGCGGCAGGGGACCGCATCCCACTTCTTGCGTTTCGCGGTCCACTGCTCGGCCGTCTCGTCCATTACCTTGGCAAGCGAGTACACGTCGGTGGCGGAGGACAGAGCGGCGAACGCGGTCGGCGTCCCCGTTTTCATCGCCTCGCGGTGCTCCGGCGCCATGTAGAAATCGGTGCCGCCGAACATGTTGAGCTTCAGCTCATTCGCATCGGCCAGCGATTGCAGCGAGACGTTGAAGTCGGAAAGCCAGGCTTTGCCGTAATGATCGATGATGATGTTACCGGGCTTCACGTCGAGGTGAAGCACGCCACGATCGTGGGCGTAGGCCAGGGCGGACGCAATCTGCTCCGTCCACGTGTGCAGTACGCCGCACAGACTCAACGCGGAAAAGGCCGCGCGTTCGCCGAGGCGCGAAGCCAGTAGGGTCGCGGGCTCGCCGCCGGGTAAACTATTTTCCAGATACTCGATGAGATCGGTCGTCCGCTCGGGGCCATGGGGAAACGCCTTGAGCAGCTGCTCCAGCGAAACTCCGGGAATGTACTGCAGGCACAGTAAGCGGTTGCCCGATTCGCAACGCCCTTCGGAAAAAATTCGTACGATATGAGGATGATCGAGCGGCGCCAGGGTTTGGCCTTCGCGCCCGATGTTCGGGGTGATCTTCAGCGCCACCCGGCGGCCTAAGCTCGTTTGCTGAGCCAGAAACACGGTTCCAAAGGCGCCACCGCCTAAACGGGGGCCTAGCGTGAAGTCGCCGACCTTTTGTCCGGGGCGCCACTCTTCACCCGGCGCCATGATTTTCTGCGTGATGATCACGCTAGCCTTATCGAGCAGCGGCGCCTTGTCCGCGTGCGCGAAAAGGGCGCTGAGCTCTTTACCCAAACTCGGGTCCGACACGAGCAGGTTCGCGAGCCGGTCCGCACGATCGGCCTCGGTTAGTTCGCAGAGCAGGGCGAACTCGCCGGCAAGTTTTTCGTGCGAAAGCTCCGACATCTTCTTTTAGTTCTCGAGGGCTTCTGCCATCTCTTTGGCGAGCCAGGCTTTGGCAAACAGCCAGTCGCGTTTCACGGTGGCCAGCGACAGGTCCATCGCCGAGGCAATCTCTTCGTTGCCCAGATTGGCGAAGAACTTGAGCTCTACGAGCTTGGCCCGGCGAGGGTCGACCGTTTCGAGCTTCTTCAAGGCCACTTCGAGCTGCACGAGGAACTCGTCGGTGGTCTCGCCGAACCCTTCCTCTTGGTCCTGCTCGAGGAAATATTTGTAATCGGTGTCGTCCTTACGCTTCGAGGCCTGATGGCGGCGGGCGCGATCGACGAGCACGCGCCTCATGAAGGAGGCGACTAAGGCGTAAAAATGATTGCGGTTTTGGAACTCGACCGCGTTCTGGCCGAGTAGCTTGATGAAGGCTTCGTGTACGAGGGCCGTGGGCTGCAGGGAACCGGCGTTGTACTCTTTACGAAGAAAACCCCGCGCCACCTGCTTCAAATAGGGGTAAACCAGCGGGACCAGCTCATCGAGCGCGCGCTCGTTTCCGCCAGAGAAATCCGCGAGATAGCGCGTAATTTGGGTCTTGGTTTGGGCGTCCACGGACCGCAATATAGCCTAAAACCGATAGCCCAGGGCTAGTCTTTCTTTTGGACGCGTTCCGCGGAAACCACGCCAGGAATGGCGTTCAGGTTGGAGAGAATGGCTTTGAGCTGATTCACGTCGGCAATTTTGAGCGAGAACAGGCAAACCGCCCGGCGGTCCTTCGTGGTGCCGATACGGGCGTTAGTAATGTTCACGTCATGGGAGCCGATCGCTTCCGACATCTCGGCCAAGAGCCCCGGCCGGTCGGCGCACACGATGCGAATCTGCGCCTTGCGCTCGGCCTTGGTGGAAAGATCCCAGTCGATGTCGACTAGCCGGTGCGGATCGGTACCGAGCACCTTGGGGCACGCCTTGGCGTGAACGCTGATGCCGCGGCCGCGGGTGATAAAGCCAATCACGTTGTCGCCGGGCACGGGGCTGCAGCAGCGGGCGAAACGAACCAGCAGGTCGTCCACGCCGCGCACCTTCACCGAATGCTTTTCTTTGGATTTTCGGGCCGCCTCTTCCGCGATGCGTTCCATCGGCAGCTTTTTCTCGGGAGGCTCCGCGGACTCTTTGTGGGTCACGCGCGTAAGAATCTTCTTCGACGAAATTTTGCCGTAGCCCACGGAAGAGAGCAGGTCGTCCACCGTTTTGAGGGAAAACCCTTCGGCGATCTTTTGGAGCGATCCGTCTTTCGTCATGGCCGACAGCGAGACCCCTTCGCGGCGGAGGTCTTTCTCTAAAATATTCTGCCCCGAAACCTTCGAGCGCTCGTGCTCCATCGCCTTGATGTACGCCCGGATCTTGTTCTTTGCGCGCGAGGTTTTTACAATCTTGAGCCAGTCCTTGTTCGGGGTTTGGCTGGGGGAGGTGAGTACCTCAATCGAGTCGCCGCTCTTTAACTTGTACTTGAGCGGCACCATGCGCGAATTCACCTTGGCGCCGATGCAGTGGGTGCCCAGCTCCGTGTGCACGGCAAAAGCAAAGTCGAGCGGCGTGGCCCCCTGGGGGAACTCCATCACGCGACCCTTGGGGGTAAAGACGTAGACGTCTTCGGAAAACAGATCGAGCTTCACGGTTTCGAGGAACTCGGTGTTGTCGCTCACCTCTTTGTTCCACTCGAGTAGCCGGTTTAGCCAGCTGAACCGTTCCTGGTCTTTAGTGTTGCCGCCATTTTCTTTGTACGCCCAGTGGGCGGCGATACCGCGTTCGGCGGTGTCGTGCATGTCGTGCGTACGGATCTGAATTTCGATGCGTTCGCCGCCGGGGCCAATCACCGTGGTGTGCAGCGACTGGTACAAGTTCGCCTTCGGAATCGCGATGTAATCCTTGAAACGGCCCGGCACGGGGGTCCATAGACTATGGATTACGCCAAGCGCCCCGTAGCACTGCTCCACCGAGCCCACGATGATGCGAAAGCCCGTGATGTCGTAAAGCTGATCGAAGGTGAGCGAGCGCCGCTCCATCTTCTGGTGAATGCTGAAAAAATGTTTTGGGCGGCCCGTCACGCTGGCGTTGGTGTAGCCATGCTCGCGAATCGAGGCCTGGATCATCGCCTGCACGTCGGTCGTGTACTTCTCCCGCTCCTTCATCTTCTTGGCGACTTGGGTAACGAGCTTGTAATAAATCTCGGGCTTGGTGTACCGCAGCCCCAGGTCCTCGAGCTCACGCTTCACCGACGACAAACCCAACCGGTTGGCCAGCGGGGCGTAGATGTCCAAAGTCTCCTGCGCGATGCGGGCCTGCTTCTCGGGCTTTAAGTGCTGCAACGTGCGCATGTTGTGAAGGCGATCGACGAGCTTCACGAGAATCACGCGGATGTCCTTCGCCATGGCGAGAATCATCTTGCGGAAATTTTCGGCCTGTTTCTCTTCGGAGGTCTGAAACGTGATCTTGGAGATCTTCGTGAGACCGTCGACCAGACCCGCAATCTCGGGGCCGAACTCTTTGGCAATCTGCTCGGGGGTCGCGACCGTGTCTTCGACCGTGTCGTGCAATAGCCCGGTGGCGACGGTAGTGGAGTCGAGCCTTAGCTCGGCCAGAATGTGGGCCACCTGTAGCGGGTGGTAAATGTACGGCTCGCCGCTGGTACGCCGCTGCCCCTGATGGGCCTTGAACGAAAACTGGTAAGCCTTGCGGATGACCTCGATGTCGCCGTCGGGGTGGTGGCTATGTACCACCCGGCAGAGCGCTTCCAGCGTCTCCGCCTCCTGCGCCCCGATGCCTAGGTTCTCCGTAGGCTGAATGGCATCACTCATAGATGACATTCCTTCTGCACGATCTCCCGCAGCTCGGCGTAAGTCTTGTCTAGCTCGTGATTGATCAGCTGATAGTCGAACCAGTAGCTCTCCGCGATCTCGTCGCGCGCGTTTTTGAGTCGTCCCTGAATCGCCTCTTCGGTATCCCCCTTGCGCCCGCGTAGGCGTCCTTCGAGCACTTCCATCGAAGGCGGGTGAATGAAAATGTTGAGCGTCTGGCGAGGGTAAATCGCCTTCAGGCTTTTGGCCCCCTGCACGTCGATATCGAACAAAAGATGCTTGCCGCGGCGAAAGGCGCTTTCAATCGTGCTGCGGGCGGTGCCGTAAAGGTTGTTGTGAACGTGGGCCCACTCGGCAAAGTAGTCGCCCGCCACGACGTGGCGCTTGAACTCGTCTTCGGCGACGAAATGGTAATGCACACCGTCTATCTCGTGCGGCCGCTTCGTCCGGGTGGTGGTCGATATGCTGAGCGAGACCTGCGGAAACTCTTTCAGCAACAGATCGCAAAGCGTAGTTTTGCCGCCGCCGCTCGGGGCGGCCAAAACGATCAATCGCAGCTGGTTGTCGCTGACTTCAGGGCTCATACTTTAAACTTAACTCAACTGGCGAACTGTCCGTCTTTCCACTCCAGTTCGCGACGTTCCACTTTTGGCTCGGCCTCGGCGTCCAGCCAATGAAGCCGTTGCTGAATCTTTAACGGGGTGAGGGCACTCAAGACCACGTGGCGCGAATCGGTGATGACGATCGCCCGCGTTTTCCTTCCCGCCGTGGCATCCAAGAGAAGATTCTCTTTGTCCGCCTGCTCGCGCAGTCTTTTCGCCGGCAACGAGTTGCTCGACAGCACCGCCACGATCCGATCGGAAACCACGAAATTTTCGTAACCCAGAGAGAGAATTCCTCTCTGCTTTCCCCCTGAAACTTCAGACTCTTGTACTTCTCTATTCGACATTTTGAACCTGTTCCCTGAGCCGTTCGACCAGGGCTTTTCCTTCTACGGCTAGTTGCGTTAATTCAATCCACTGCGATTTGGTGCCCAGCGTGTTGAGCTCGCGGTGCAGCTCCTGGGTGAGGAAGTCGAGCTTCTTGCCTATTCCCTTGCTTTGGAGGCTGATCGTCTTCTCGAACTCCACCAGGTGGCTGCCCAGCCGCTCTAGCTCCTCGGTGACGTCGCCCCGATCCGCGTAGAAGGCAATCTCCCACTCCAGACGCTGCGCGTCTACCGGGGTGCCCAGATTCCACGTAGTGACCCGTTCTTTAATCTTTTTCTCGGTCCGCTTGCGTTGCTCCGGCGTGAGGGTGACGAGCTTGGTGACCAGGTCCTTCAGCTGCGCGAGCTCTTTGTTCAGGCTATCTCTGAGGCGTTTGCCCTCGGACTCGCGCATGCCTTTCAGCTCCGCCAAAAGCCTGTCGAGCACCGGCGTGATGCCGCTCATGAGCTGCATGGGGTCTTGCCCCACCTCTTGCGCCACGAAAACTTTTTGCGTGAGGGCCATGAATTCGAGCGTGGGCTGCGACTTGATCTTGTACTGAAACGACAGCCGTTCGCAGGCCGCAAGCAAGCTTTGCACCGCGGTCTCATCGAGCGCAAAACGGGTGAGTGACGGGCCCGTTTCGGTCACCTGCGTGCGGAAAAAGATCTCGATACTACCGCGCTCGAAAACCTGCCGCACCCGTTCGGCGATAGCCAACTCCAGCAGCGCCAGGGTTCCCGGCAACCGCACGCGTACGTCGAGAAAGCGATGGTTGACCGACTTGGCCTCCAACGAAAAACGATATCCCTGAGCCTCACCTTCGGCCCGGGCAAAACCGGTCATGGATTGCATTATGCGTTTTCCTTCAGAACGAACGTGAGGTTTTCCACCTCTTTGGCCACGCGATCCCCATCACGAGAGTCTACGAAACGAATCTCGGCGTCGCTGCGGATCCAGGTGAGCTGCCGTTTGGCGAGCTGCCGGGTCTTTTCGATGATGCCGTTGCGTAAGCCTTTGTCGTCCAATTCCTTGCGCAGGTAGCAGCCCGCTTCGTGGTAGCCGATAGCCCCCAGGGCGCGTGCCTTGGGGTACTTCTCCGTTAGTAGCCGCGTCTCTTCGACGAGCCCCTGGGCAATCATCGCGTCGGTTCGCGAAACGATCTGCGCGGACAAGGTGTGGCGCGAGATGGCCATGGAGTACTTCATCCAGATCCGATTCGCGTGGGCCGGCTCCTTGTGGACGGGCTCTAGCTCGCTCAATTTCTTGCCGGTAGCTTTGATCACCGCCAGCGCGCGGGCGATCCGATACTTGTCATTCACGTGAATGTTTTGGGCCGCCTTGGCGTCGGCCTTTACCAGGTCCGCGTGCATCTTCACGGTGTCGATGCCTTCTTCTTCGGTCGCGTACTGCTGTTCAATCTCGTCCACGATCTCTTCGGCGATGGAAGGCACGGGGTTCATTCCGAACTGCAACGCCCGCAGATAGAAGTAAGTGCCGCCGACCACGAACGGAATCTTTCCGCGCGAAACGACCTCGTCGATCTTGGCCTGGGCCAGGTCCATGAACTTTCCGGCGGAGAAGTCTTCGGTCGGGTCCAAGATATCTAGCAGGTGGTGCGGTACCCGTTTTTGCTGCGACGGAGACGGTTTGGCGCTACCGATGTTGAAGCCTTTATAGACCGTGGTGGAGTCCAGGCACAAGATTTCGCCGCCCAGCCGTTCGGCTAGCTCCAGCGCGAACTCACTTTTGCCGCTGGCCGTGGGGCCTAGCAGGGCGAGACACAACGGTTTTTGGGACGCCGGCACTGCGGTTGGGCTGGATAGAGTCACGGTGTTCTATTTTCCTCGTTCGAACTGTTTTCCCACGAAATCCCACGACATGCGAAATAAAAAGGGGCGTCCGTGCGGACAAGTGTCACCTTCCCGTGCCGGTCCCCAGCCCTCGACCAGCCCTTTGGCGGCCACGGGGTCGAGCTCGCCCGCGGGAAGGGTAAAACCGTGCCCTTCGCCCTGAAAAAAACTCCGGTAAAACGCCTCGGCCGGGCCGGTTTCCGCGGGAGAGCTCAACAGATGCTCCAGCACCTTCACCAACAGCCGCGGGGCCTCGGCAAAGGTCACGAGCGACGGATGAGCCTTTAACGCCACGTCGGCGGTACCGAACCGTTCGGCGTCGAATTTAAGCTCGGCGAGCCGGTCCCGCTGGCTCTCCAGCACCGGAATGAGCCTCGGGGGCAGGGTCACCAGCTTGGTTTCGGGCGATGCAACGGCCGTGACCGCGTGGTTCCGTTCGGTCAGCCCGTGCGGGTCGAAGAGGATGAGGCCGGTTTCATCCTCGGCGAGGTGCCAGCCGGCCGCCGCATTCGCGGTGGCCCCCACCTTTCCCAGGTAGCGCGTGCCGGGCACGGGGGCCGCACGCCGCCATTCGTTCTCGAACCCCGGAAGGGGGGACGCAAACGGCGAAGTATTCTGATTCGACGAAGCCAGGGCCTGCGGCCCGGCGGCGGTGAGCCGGACCCCCACGTGCTTGCGTAGCGAAGCGGTGAGCCACGCGTAAAGACGTTCCTGCTGAAAGCAACGGACCTCCCACTTTTGGGGATGTACGTTCACGTCGACCCAGTCGAACCGCACGTCGAGGTAAACTGCCCCCGATGGCTCGCGCTCGGGGCCTAGCACATTGAGGTAGGCGTTGCGAATCGCCGACAGCAAGGTGCGGTTACGCACGGGCCGGCGGTTCACGAACAGGTAAAGTTCCCCGCGTGCGGTGGTCTCGGCGATAGGGGAGAGAAAAGCCGTCATCCGGCCGAACTCGGCCTCCTCGTCGATGGTGTCGGGCTCCCATTCGGGTTTGATCAGTTCGGTAAAGCGCTCCACGAGCGGTTTGATGAGAAACTTGAAACAGGGGCGCTCGTTATGCACGAGCGAAAACTCTACGTGCGGATTGGGCAGGGCCAGCTCCCTCACCACCTTGGCGATGTGGGTAAACTCGGTGGCGGGCGATCGCAAAAACTTCTGCCGTGCGGGTAGGCGGGCAAAAAGATCGCGCACGATCATCGTCGTACCGGGTGACGAACCGATGGCCGTCATCGGAAACGAGTGGCCGAAGGCAATCTTCAGCTGATGGCCCAGCTCCGCGTGCGGACGCCGGCTGCGTACTTCGAGCTCCGCCACGCTGGCGAGCGAAGACAGCGCCTCTCCGCGGAAGCCAAAAGTTTCTATCGCCTCCAGATCGGACTCGTGCGCAATCTTGCTGGTGGCGTGGCGGCGAGTGGCCAGTTCCAAATCGGAGGGCTCGATGCCGCGCCCATTGTCGATGACCCGGATCTCTTTCGTGCCGCCGTCGGTAACGGTGACGATGATCTGCGTGGCGCCGGCATCGAGGCTGTTCTCGACTAGCTCCTTTACCGCACTGGCGGGGCGTTCCACCACTTCGCCGGCGGCAATCTGATTGACGAGGGTCTCGTCAAGCTGGCGAATCGGGCGGTAGGTCGTATCGGGGGTCACGTCTTCAGTGGTAGCCCGTTTTCGGCTTCTTGTGCATTCGTTTTTTCGGTGAGAGAATTCCCCCCATCGTGCGACAAATAACCCTCGTTTTCTTATTGTTACTCTCGGCGTGTGCCTCCAAACAAGCTCGGCTGCTCGACGTGAGCCGCGGCATGACTCCCGACGAAGTGCGGCAGCGGCTCGGCACCCCGATCGACAAAACCTTTCGTGGTTCGCAAGAGCTGTGGACCTACGATATCGATGGGCAACGCAAGGCCGTCATCTTCGAAAGCGGGAAGGTGAAGGAGCTTTTGAATGCCTCGGCCGACGGAAAGTTCAGTCACGAGCTGGGAAGCGGTGACGTCTCCACCAAAGACCAAGTCAACTATCGCTGCGCCGGCAAAAATGATTTTGGCCGATTCGTAGAGGGTGGGGGCTGCAATTTATACGGGTGTTGGACGCCCGGGGGCTACTGCAATCAATTCGGGTGCTCGGCCGCGGGTAGCTGTACCGCGCGCGGCTGCAACAGTCCCGCAAAAACGGTTATCTGTCAGGATTAGGAGATCCACATGAACCACGTCGTACGTTTGAAATGGCCGCTCATTGCTTTAAGCGCTTTAGCCCTGACCGGCTGCGGCTCGAAGGAAAAGAAAGTCAGCATGGACGAGCCCGAAAAGCTCGAGCGGGAATACGTCAATAAGACCGACGCCCGCAACGAAACGGTGGGCGAGAAGGACGGCAGCATCGTCATTCAGAAAAAGATGTCGCTCGAAGAGGACATGGCCAGAGTTCGTGACGCCATCAACGACGCCGAGAGCTCGATCTATGGCTCGTCCCGCCAAGACCCCGGCGGCATGTGGCTGAAGCTCAAAGAGTGCCGCAAAAAAGTTTCCGATGCGCGTCTGGGGGGCAACGGCGTACCCGAGGCGATGGAAAAGTGGGAAAAGATCTCGGCCACCGATCCTGAACTGAAGTACCGCGTGGAAGGTAAGAAGAAAGTCGTCGCGGTTTCCGAAGAGCAGCTCGAAGATCGGCTGGGCCACATGAAGAATGTGAAGAACATTCTCGATCGCCGTTACGAAGAGTTCAAAGACAAGCTCGACGCCTGCGAAGATCGTTATGCTTCGAACCTCGTGAAGCACGGCCTCGATCCGGAAGACACGAAGGCGCAGGGGGAATGGGTAGACGGCCCCAACGGTTACCGCGTGTGGAAAATGAAGACCGCACCGACCGCAAATCCCGAAGAGCTCATGCGTCGCAAAGAGACGCGTGAAAACAAACGGGGAAGCAACTAAATCCCGTGCGGCAGCTTCTTTTATTAGGGCTCGGGCTCCTCTGGAGTCCGGGCCTTTTTTCTGCCGAGCCCATTCGGCTGAACCAGCTCGTGCTGCACGATCCCCCCGCGTGGCTGAAATCAGCGCGCGTCGAAAAGGTGGTGGGTAAGATTCAAAACGCGCTGGAGTGGGAGATCCGCCGCATTCAGGTCTACGTTTATACCGATGCCGCCGCTTTCACGCGCGGTCTCAAATTGAACTTCAAGGTGACGGCCTTTTTTCGCCGAAGCGACCAGACCGTGCATTTGGGCCCGGACGTAAACGACCGGAACTTCGACTCGGTCTTTGGCCATGAGCTGGTGCACGTGATCTTTCACCAGAAGTACAAACAGGCGATTCCGTCGTGGCTGGAAGAGGGGCTGGCCAACTACCTCGCCCAGCGGGAAAAGGTGAATTACGTCTGGCTCGCTACCCAACCGAGCGTGGATGTAACGACGCTCGCTCATCCCAACAACGAGATACGCGGGGCCTCGTTTCACTACCAGACCTCGACGGCCGTAACGGAAATGATCGCCAAGAAGTGTTCGTTGCCGGATCTCTTGCGCCTTTCGGTGGGGCGGAAACTAACGACCTACCTCAAAACGTACTGCGAGATTGCCGATCTCAACGCTGACTTTATTAAGTGGGTGAAAACCCAGGCCGGAAAAAAATAAGGGGACTGCCTTTCGGCAGTCCCCTATTTTCCACATACGGTCCACACGAGCTCACGTTCCGCATTAAAACAAAAGATTACTTATGCGACGCTAATCCGCGAACGGGCGCCGATACCGGGCGCCGGGTGGCGCTACTGCGAAGGGCGACCGGCTGCTCCGGATTGCCCACCTGAATCAAAGGACTAAAACCCGCTTCCTGAACTTGCGGCGGCGCATTCGGATCCAAATTCACACCCACTCCGCTATCCAAAGGATTGCCGCCGATGACGTTGGGATCGGCCCCCGGTAGCTGGGCAAAACCCCCATTGGGAATCGCAAACTGATTGGGATTGATGTCCGTGTTGGCAATGCCCCGCTGCACGAACGGATTATTCTCATTGTTCAACTTGTCATCGAGCAGGCGTTGCAGCTCATCACGTTCATCCACCAAGCGCTGGATCTGGTCGCGATCGCGATCGGCCTGGCGATTACCAGGAGCCCCGCCACCGCCGCCCCCTTCGCGAGGTTGTCCGCCGCCGCCACCACCTCCGCCTTTGCGTTTCTTCATTCCGGCGCAGCCGGTGGCCATTACGACTACCATGCCGACGAGCAATAAATTTTTGAGTAAGCCTCGATTCACGTTCCGTTACCCCTGCTACGTTGACGCCGCCGTACCCGCTTACGTTCTGCATCGTCGTCGGGAGGAACTATTACAAGAGCGATGCCAATACAGTGCGCCCAAATTGGGCCACGCATTCACCGGGTGCGCGTTTAGGTTCCGCACGCCCACCGAAAGAGGACGCCGTATTTCGGCCGAAGACCGACACAGTCTTCACAATTGCCTGAGCCTAATCGGCGTATTCAAAGGAGTATGCGTCTTTAAACTGCGCAGGCTGACGGGAAAGTAACCAACCCCGTCATTGCGAGGGCCGCAGGGCCGAAGCAATCCCGTGCGGCGGAGCCAATGCCCCTCCCAACCCTCTTCCACGAGATGGCTTCGTCGTTTCACTCCTCGCCATGTCGTAACGGTGCTAGCTTCGCCGGGTTATGCGGACGTGGAGAGGCGGATGGCTCGCCCGGACGCGACGGGGCGGTCCCGGCGGCCACCGTCGTGGATCTTGCGTAGTGCGGGCGGGGCAGGGGGGGCCGTGTTCACACCCGCAGATTCTGTAGGCCAGTCTGGTGTGTCAGGCGGTGGTGGGCTGAGCAGAGCGTGATGAGGTTAGTGGCAATGTCTTTTCCTCCGTGTGAGCGGGGTTTTACGTGGTGATGCTCGACCCAGGCTTTTGAATCACAGCGTGCGCCATTGGGTAGCAGCGCTCTACACTTTCCTTCGTCGCGTTGGTTTACCTCGTGCTTCACGCGGGCCGAGGACTTTCCTGAGGAAGGTGGTGTGACTGCCTTGGGCGCTTTGGCCTTCACCCGTTTCGCTTTTTGAACGGGGTCTTTGTGTTTCAGGTAGAAGTCGGTGAGCTGTGCCATGACGGATTCGAGGCTTTTGTCCTGACCTACTAGCTCGCGAACGCGTTTAAGCTTTTCCTCAAGGTCTTTGGAAATGCCAACTTTCAACTCGGAGCGATCACTCGACACGACTTTGATTTTCTCTCGCGGCATGGCCTTGGGATTCAGCGCGCAGACTTCCCGTTCTAGCTCGCGTTGAGGAAGGTGCGCGGCCTTTTCAATCCACGAGCTTGCCGTTTCCTTCGTGATGACCGGCACGACCCGACGTGCTTG
The DNA here is from genome assembly GCA_041736915.1 of Bdellovibrionota bacterium. Taxonomy (GTDB): domain Bacteria; phylum Bdellovibrionota; class FAC87; order UBA2466; family UBA2466; genus JBGSST01. Next base: position 908 of record JBGSST010000347.1, on the reverse strand, counting down.
GCTCAAAGAGATTACGCTCTGTTCAATCGCCAACTTCAATTCGGGAACTTCTTCCGACTTCTTAGCGACCTTAGAAAAGTAACAAGCTTGAGCTTCACTGAGGTTCAAAGCCGACGTGCAATAAACAAAAAGATTCGGATACCCCAATCGAAAGAACCCGTTGTCTTGCAGCAACGCCATCAGCACATCGAGCAACGCCGATTCCGATTCACGATAGGTTCTAGAAAGGGCCAACGCTTTTTCATGAAGCACTTCAATGTTCATGAAAAACAATTACCACGCCGTTTTCCCGTCGATTCCACGGCCTCGCCATTCAACGGAAAATCAGCAACTCAAAATTTCAAAGACTTTCCTCAGGAAAGTAAAACAAGGGGCAAACCAAACCGCTTAGACGGCAAATCTAAACGCAAGCCACGACAACCGCCCACCCCACCCAAAAAACACGTCAATAAAATTCAAAACAATGAGAGCGCATCCCCGCCCCCGCAGGTACCTGCTTCCTTTTGAAACACTTCAAAAGGAAGCAGGTACCTACGGGACCCCAAGTGCGCACTCCGCGATAGAACGGATGCACGAAGCTAAGTTGAAGACGGAAAGGGATCGCCACGCCAGTCGAAGCCTCGCACGCAAAAACACGCCCACCTCCGCCAACACCGACTTCCCCCCTTTTACCAACGAAGCGAATGGATAAAGTGAGTCCGCACCTTCTGCCAGACTCACGCCTTCGGCGCCGCCGCCTTCTTCTTCGTCTTCGCCGGCACGAAGGGCAGGGCGACCGTTTCGGCCTCCACCCACGTCTCGCGTACCTCAATCCAGTGCTTAAGCGCCAACGCCGCCTGCGCGTTCACCAGGGCGATCGCAATCGGGGCCTCGCGGTGCGGGCTCATCGTGCCGCTGGTGATGCTGCC
>JBGSST010000334.1:0-18320 GCA_041736915.1 Bdellovibrionota bacterium | reverse complement strand
GGGGCAGCTGAAGCCCGAGATGAAGGGGATCTTCGACCTCGTGAAGGAGCCGCCGAAGTACTCGCTTGGCGCAAAGCTAAAGTTGACGGTGGCCACGGTGTACCGGTTTATCCGGATCGACGCCATCATCGCCGAGTTCCGTTCGCACTTTAACGCCGTGTACGAGAAGGCGCGCCACGAGAACCTCGACGAGTGATCGTTGCCGCGGCTGAACGATCACTTTCACTACCTCGACGAGCAGATGCTGAAGCGTTGGAAAGCGCCCATCATAAACGACTACCTGTGCATGCTGTTCTTCGGTCTGCTCAAAAAGCTGACCGGCGAATGGGTGGCCGATGCCAAAACGGCGGAGTCGTTGCAGAATGATCTATTGTGCGGCGAGGGTGGACTAGACTCGACCGAGCCCACGAAGTGTCTAATGCGCTTGGCGGAGAACCTGGATAAAGGCGACAAGGCGACGCGTGACTGGTTGCTATCGACCCCGGCCGAAAAGATTTGGGACGAGATTCGGGCGGAGAAAAAACACCTGCCGTTCGCCGTCGGGTTCCACGACTTTTTGGACCGTTTCGGTTTTCGCTCCATCAACGAGCTGAAGCTCGAAGAGCCGGACCTGCACGACGATCCCACTTTCGTCATCAACTCGATCGTGAGCTACGTGCGTTCGGGCTCGTACAAGATTGGCGACATGGAAGCCCGTGAGCGTGAGATTCGCGCTACGGCCGAGGGCAAGGTGAAAGCCAAGCTGGGTGGCCTGCGCCTCATGCTTTACTGGTGGGTGCTCAAGCAGGCCCGCCGCGCGGTGAAGAATCGCGAGAACCTGCGTTTTGCCCGTACGAAGATTTTCGGCGTGAGCCGGCATCTGTTCCGCGCCATGGGCCGCAAGCTTACCGCGCTCGGCGTGTTGGGTAACGAGCACGACATCTTCTACCTCACGGTGGAAGAGATCGTGGCCTACATCGAGGGCCGCGGTTTGTCGGGTAACCTGTCGCCGATGGTGGAAGCGCGCAAGGTTGAATATGCGGTGTACCGCGATACCGCGCCGCCGCCCGATCGCTTCATCTCGCTCGGCGCCGCTGGCGTATCGAACGAGCACATGAACGTGCTGGCCGAAGGCGACCTGTTGCGATCGCTCAGCGAGAGCGACGACCCCAACATCTTGAAGGGAACTCCTTGCTCGCCCGGCGTGATCGAGGGAATCGTGCGCGTCGTGCACAACGTGAAGGATGCCGAAGGAATCAACGGCGAGATCCTCGTTACGGCCCGGACCGATCCAGGTTGGGTGCCGTTGTATCCGTCGTGCTCGGGGCTGCTCATCGAACGCGGCAGCTTGTTGTCGCACAGTGCGGTAGTGGCGCGGGAGCTGGGCTTGCCGACGATCGTCGGCGTGAACGGCGGCCTGATGACCAAGCTCAAAACCGGTCAACGCGTACGCGTGGATGCCGGTAAAGGCGAGATCTACATTCTGGAGGCTTAAGAATTATGAACCTCGTCGCCCGTTCGGAGAATAGCGCGGAGTTTCGCGATGGCTTTTGCCGGCTAGGCGTGGGACCGCGCGCGTTTTGGGGACGTTTCCTCGACTTGGCGCCGCAAGGCATGGCCGAGTTTTGGGTGGCGTTCGAAAACGGCGCGCCGGTAGGGCGAGTGGGCGCGAGCCGCTTGCCGAGCTATCCCGAGACGGGGGCCATCGGCTTTTTCGAAGCTCCGAACGAAACGGTCGCGGCGGCATTACTGAATGCCGCGGAGACGTGGCTCAAAGAACGCGGCGTGAAAACGGCCGTGGGGCCCATGGCGTTGAACACGTGGTTTGGCTACCGCTTCCGCACCGATGACCATGCGTTGAAGTTCCCGTGGGAGCCGAATAACCCCAAAGAGTACCCCGAATACTTCGTAAAGCTTGGTTACCAGGAGGCGGAGGCTTACCACAGCCCGGCCGCCGAGGGGCTGTCGGCCTATGCGGAGAGGACCTACGAAACGCTGAAACGCTTGTCCAGCGAGGGGTTCCGGTTTCGTCCCTTCGACGGCGCCAAGTTCCTAGAGAAGGAAGTGCCGATTCTGTACGAGCTCAGCCAGGCGGCCTTCAAGAACAACTACCTGTTCGAGCCGATTTCGTTTGAGTTCTTCCGCGAGCTCTACGTGCCGATCGCCAATAAGCTCGACTACACGTATTCGCACTTCGTGACCAACGCGGCGGGGAAAGAGGTTGGCCTCTTTTTCGCGTTCCCGGACCAGGGTTATCTCGTCTTCAAAACGATCTGCATTCATCCGGAGTACCAGGGACGCGGGCTATCGACCGCGCTCAGCGCCTTATCCGCCATCCGCGGGGTAGAGGCCGGCATAGGCCACTTCGTGACGGGGCTCGTAAAGGACGGCAATCGCAGCGAGTCCTATACGAAGAAGAGCAAGGCCCTCTGGCAGCACCGTTACGTGCTATACCGAAAAGCGATCGGGTAGCCCAAGCCCCCCGGTCATGGCGAGGCCCGAGTCACACCTGTCATTGCGAGGCCCTTGAGGGCCGAAGCAATCTCGTGGGGGCCCCAAAAAGGGAGGGACTCCTTTTTGGTAAGTGCTGGCCTCGCCGGGTTATGAGGGCGTTTCGAGGCGGATGGCTCGCCCGGACGCGACGGGGCGGTCCAGTCGGCCACCGTCGGTTTTGTTGCGTTGTGCGGGCGGGGCGGGCGTTGGGGGTTAAAGCCGCAGATTATGCAGGCCAGTCTGGTGCGTCAGCCTGTGGTGAGCTGAGCATAGGGTGATGAGGTTAGTCGCAATGTTTTCTCCTCCGCGTGAGCGAGGCTTTATGTGGTGGTGCTCGACCCAAGCTTTTGAATTACAGCGCGAGCCGTTGGGGAGTAAGGCTCGGCATCTTCCTTCATCACGCTGATTCACCTCGTGCTTCACGCGGGCGGGGAGGTTTCCTGAGGAAAGTGATTTTGCCACTTTCGGCGCTTTCGCTTTCACCCGCTTAGCCTTTTGCACGGCGTCTTTGTGCTTCAAGAAGAAGTCGGTCATCTGGGCCAAGACGGATTCCAGGCTCTGGTCCGGCCCTACGATTTCCCGTACTCGCTTTAGTTTGAGTTCGAGTTCCTTTGAAATCCCCACTTTCAATTCCGAACGCTCCGCAGACACGACTTTCAGCTTCTCCCGCGGCATGGCCTTGGGATTCACGGCACACACTTCGCGTTCTAATTCTCTCTGAGGAAGAAGAGCCGCTTTCTCAATCCATTCATTTGCGGTTTCTTTCGTGATGACCGGCACGACTCGACGCGCTTGGCTCAGTGAAATCAAACCCTTTTCAATTGCCATTTTCAGATCGGGAACTTCCTCCGACTTCTTAGCCACTTTGGAAAAGTAACAAGCTTGCGCTTCACCGAGGTGCAAGGCCGACGTGCAGTAGACGAATAGATTCGGATACCCCAAGCGAAAGAACCCATTGTCTTTGAGTAGTGCCATCAGCACATCGAGCAGTGCCGACTCAGACTCCCGATAGGTTTTAGAAAGGGCCAACGCTTTTTCATGAAGTGCTGCAATGTTCATGAAAAACAACTACCACGCTGTTTTCCCGTCGATTCGACGGCCCCGCCATTCGACGGAAAAACGACAAACCAAAACATCGACCACTTTCCTCAGGAAAGTAGAACGATGGGCAGAGCAAAGTGGTTGAATCCCGAATTCAAAACAAGGCTGCGACCTCAAGCCAAACCACCCCGAAAAACCGTCAAGAGATTTCAAAACAAACGGGGAGCGTCCGGGGCCCCCACGCGCACTCCGCGATAGATCGGACATGCGAACTCAAGTTGAAGACGGAAGGGGATCTCCACACAACTCGAAGTCGCGCACGCCAAACCACACCAGCCCCCGCCAACACCGCCATCGCGCCCTTACCAACGCAGCGGATGGATAAAGTGAGGCCGCACCTTCTGCCCGAAAAAAAGCAAAGCGCTCTGGCAGCATCGTTACGTGCTGTATCGCAAAGCGATCGGGTAGCGCAGCCCCCCGGTGATGGCGAGGCCCGAAAGGGCCGAAGCAACCTCGTGCAAAAAGGGAGGGACTCCTTTTTTGTAAGTTCCGATGGATAAAGTGAGGCCGCACCTTTTGCCGATAAAGTGAGGCCGCACCTTTTGCCAAAAAAACGGCCGGATGGAACCCACCCGGCCGGTCATTACTGGAATTTTTCTCCGTTTTACGGAGCGAAGGTCGGTGCGGTCACCGTGGGGATCGTGCCCAGGAAACCGATTACTTGCAGTGCGTGCGCGGGCACGTTGGCATCACCAACTGAAGCTCCGCTGCCGCCGCCGGCGTTCCATTGCGAGCGTGTGCCGTACTTAAAAGTGTCGTCGTCGGTGTGATTGCAGTTTGCGGTCGGCGCGAAAAGAATGTGCGTGGCCACGGCACCGAAGGGACTCGTTGCATCAGTACGAGAAAACGACTGCGCCTGGACCTGTCCCGCGTGGCTGTAAGCCCCGCTCGTGTTACCTGGACCTGTCCATTTGCAGATCATGCCGCCGAGGTCGCCCACGGCCGCGTCGTCGATTTCTGGCCCGAAGCCGAAGTACGCAAATCCACTGTCCGCGCGGGAGTCACGAGAACGCGAAGTCGTAGCGTGGAAGACGCGGGTTTTGGCGTCACCACTTCCGGCCTGCCAGGCAAACTTCATCGTGCCAAGGCCAGTGCTGGGATCGAGGTTGATCGTGAGGTAGCGGGCATCTCCGGATCCGCCGGTGCCGGTGAAATTGCTGAAACTATAATCGCCATCCGCCGTGAACAGCGTCGACGTACCGGGTCCCGTCGGGGTGGTGCCCGCACGACTGATAACGCGCAGGTCAGTGGTGCTGGTTTGTTCAAATACCGCCGAGAAGCCGCGAATTCCCGTGGGGCCCGAACCGCCAACGGCGTGATAGCCGTAGATGCGACCACGAAACTTGTCCGCGCTCGTGAATGAGTTGACGAGGGTCACCTTAAAGTTCTTTCCGCCCACCGAAGCCTCGAGCACGAGCTCATAAACCGGGTCGGTCGTGCCGGTGTAATCGGGTTTGCGGGTCATCGTGGCGGTCGTCACGGTTGCCCCGGTAAACGCCGCCGTCACGTCCGCTTTGAGATCGAAACTCTCGCCGGCGGCCGGAAGCGCCTTGCCGCTAAGCTTAGAAACACAAGTCATGGCGGCCATGAACTTCAGTGCTTTGTTGATCGTTTCGGCTACGTCACCTACAAGCTGGTTCGCCTTGGCGGCGGCGCAGGCTTCGGTGGGCCCTTCCGTAGCTTCCCACAGTCCCAGATCCCCGCCAGGGAGGCAGTAGTCGGAGCCGGTGGCCGCAGGATTACAAGCGGTGCCCGTGCCAGCAGGGTCTCCTTTTACAACGAGCTCGGGGCCGTAACAGTTAACGTTCTTACTGAAAGTCTTAAAGCCCAAGCCGGCAAAACACGATGTCGGCTTGTCCATCGCCAAAATTTCCTTCAGTTCCTCCTTGGCTTTACTGAACGTCTTAATGTCGGTGACCGTTTCTCCTTCTTGAAGAGATAACCGGGTGTTCGCCGCCATCGGCGAAGCGATCGCCAGCTGGGGAATTGCCGAGTTATCCGTGGAACCGCTGTCGCTACCGCATCGCACAATGAAGAAAAGCGGTAGCGAGGCCACCACGAGGTATGTAAGCCGTTTCAAGTTAGCCTCCGAAGTTGAATGTGTTTTTTGGGAAAACGAAATTATACCTGATTAAAGTCAGGCGGGCCGGCAGCCGTAGGAGGCTACGCGTTAACCACCGTAAACCTCACCGACGCCCACTCCCAGACCACACCCCAAACCTGAGCCCAAAAAATGGTATGCGGCTTGCTCTCTTTAGGGCCGGGCGGTTTCGCCTCTGGGGTACACAAGAATGGTTCGAGGTTTCTCCACAAGTTCGCGCTTTCGTATACTGGCCGTATTCGGCCTGGCGTACGGAGCTTTGGGCGCCTCCCTTGCCCACGCCGCGCCGGACTCCTTTGGGGAGATGGCCAAGGGCCAGCCTTCGGGCTATCGCACGGTGGCCCCCAAGATGGAGAGCTACTCGAGCCCCGGCATTTTGATTTACCCGTCCGGTTCGCGTAAGCCGGCGGTTCAATCCCAGGCCCCCGCACCGCGGCCCGCGCATTCGGCACCGGGCGTGATCGTTTACCCGGCCGGCGTATCGCCCGCCATTCCCGCGCGCCGGCCGATCAATCCCTTTTCTCGCCGCCGCTAGTCCGTCATTCAACGAACGGCCATGGTCGTCCGCCCGTTGGCTTGGCCTCAAGTCATGCCACCGCCTCGTTGTCGGGCTAACTTAATTCGACGGCGGTGTGCCCACACTCTGCTGGATGTTGGCGGAGCCTGTGGGCGGCCAGCGGAGCATGTGGAGGATCTGCGCAATCTCGTTATTGTCCAAGGTACGGATCTGTTCGGGCACCACGCTGCGCCAGTCGGTGAGCGTGCGGTCGAGCAGCTTCGCGCGTTCGGCCGGCGAGAACACTGGCCCCACGGCGTCGAGCACTTCGCGGAAGGCCCAGATGGTACCGCGATGGGTTTTCGGACGCTTGTCCGGACGGTCCGGACGAAGCTCGTTGGCTTCAAGCTTCAACCAGTCGAGGGTTGGCGTGGCTTGCGTATCGGAGGCGGCCCGGCCTAGCAGCGAAGACGAGTACTTGCCCGCAGCATTGCGTAGGCTCGAGAAACCACTGCGGACGTCGGTCGGTGCCTGCGCGAAGGTTTGGTCGGTCCAGAAATCGTTCTTCGGCTTCGGCGCGGCGCTGGCGATGCTTTGTAGGTTCGCAATCGCATCGTTGGCCCACTCGATGTAAGTACCGGTGTCGGCGCCCAGCTGCGAGCTGTCTTTGGCGAGCTTCACGAGATCCGGATTGGTCTCGCCGATCGCAACGAAGCCGAACTTGATCCGCAGCTCCTCGTTGGTGCCGCGCCCCGTGGTGAACGCGTTGTTCACCGCGGTGTAGTCCACGGACGAGCCGCCGTCGCTGCAAAGCACGACGTTGGCGCGCGACAGGTGCTTGGCGTCGGGACGTTTCTGCGCCTCGGCGATCATGCCGCCAGCCTTCACGAGAACTTTCTGGATATCCGTTCCGCCGTCAGCCTTACGCATGCCCGCGCCGCGGCTTTTGAGAAGAGCCCTCGCCTCTTCGGGCGTATTGACCTCGATGGGCGTGCCTACGTCACTGTCGAACGGCAAGATGAACACGCGGTGGCGCGACTTGCCGTTGGGATTGACGTCGGACAGCGCTTTATCGACGAGTGCCGCCACGTAATCGGCTTGAAAATCGGCCTTCTTACCTTGCATCGAGCCGGACTTATCGACCGCGAGAATGGTCATTTTTTCGGGATCGACGTCTTCGTAGCCCGAGGGCTCTTTTACCTGCACGCGGCGGCCTAGCACCACTGCCTGGCCCATGCGCAAGGCCTTCGCCATCGTCATGTTATCCGGCATCAGGTTGAAGAGGCCAAACTTGCGATCGCGCGGATCGGTGGTCGGCATCAACACCTTCGGCGTGGGCTTCGGCTGCATCTCGCGGAAAACCGTATTGCGCACTCCGCCCGAAGGCAGGAAGACCGGGTCGACCAAAAAGTCGGTATGGGGCCCCAGGGCCGAAATCATGCGGAAGTCTTTCAGCACGGGATCTCGTCCGTCAGAAATTTTCTTCGCGAGACCAACCGTCTTCAGATTAGCGCCCACGTGCGTGCCATCCAAGTACTCGGCGTCCTTATCCAGGATCCCGCGGGTGATGTTACCCGGTAAGCCTTTGCGCAGCTCTTCCACGAGGCGAATCTTCTCGGCGTCCGGATGCTTCATCTGGGCCAGCTTGCGGCGCAGTTTGGCGATCTCGTTGGCTAGCTCGCGAAGCGACGTGGCGTCCTTGTCTTCCATGAACTGCAAGGTGAACTGCAGCTGCCGGTGCAAATGGGTAAGCTGATCCACCGTGTCGTTGATGGGGCGCTTTTCCACGCCGTCTAAAATCGTTTTGAGCCACACGTCGGTTGCCGGGTAATCGCCCGAGAATAGCTCGGCCGCCTGGATGAGCTTTTTCTTGGCGTCGACGAGAGTAGCCGGCGGGTGTTTGCCGCCCATGGCCGCGTATAGGCGGTTGAGCCGTTCCATCTTGCCGCGGCCATCCAGCCGCTCGTCGAGCGCCCAGGCAATCATCTTTTTCACGAGCCGCGAGACGAACGGATTGTCCGACTGCAGCTTCTTCATAAAATCGTCGGGAATGTCGTGATCGTTCTTTTCGAACTGCTGTGGCCTTTGCTCGGAGGTCTCGCCTTCTTTTTCCCCGTGCGGATCACCCGGCTTGCCATCTCGTTTGGCCTTTTCGGCCTTCTCGGCTTCCTTTTCCGCCTCGTGCTCCTTGTCCATCTTCTCGCGGACCTGCTTGGCCTCATCGATTAGCTCGCTTACCGATTTGTCCGTCTTCTCGGTGTGCGGAGACGTATCTCCTTGTGAATCCTGTTCCTTGCGGCGGATCATTTGCTCCAGGCTCTCGCCTTCGCCTTGACCGTCTTGCGGCTCGCCCGATTCCGGCTTGCCGTCTTTCTTCTCGCCCTTTTGCCCCTTCTCGCCTTTTTGATCCTTCTTTTCGTCGCCCTTTTCCTTACCGTCCTTCTTTTCACCTTCCTTCTTCTCGCCGTCTTTCTTCTCGGGCTCTTGCTTTTTCTGGTCCTTCGAAGGGATCGGCTGGAACTTGCTGGAGCCGTCTTTCTTCTTGCCGTCGCGCTCTTTCTTGATCGGCGTGGCGTCGAAGCCGTGCCAGTTACCTTCTTTGTCCGCCACTTCAATCCAGGCGTGTGGTTCCGAAGGGGCTATGGCGTGCGAGTAAGCCGGGTTGAACGGGTCCTGATGGCCGCGCGCGCCGCCTACGATACGGGTAGGAATCTGAAATTCGTCGCGTAGCAGGGCGCAGGCCAGGGTGGCCGCCACGTCGCACTGGAACACGCCGGAGTTGACGATCTCGGCCACGTCTTTGGAACCGGTGTGGTCTTCCATGGCGTAGAGATATTTGTTGGCGATGAAGCTGGTCAAAATGCGGGCGGCGTCGTTTGATTTGATCTTGCCCTTATCGTAGGCCTCTTTGATCTTCATCACTTCGCCCTGAAGCTCGACGGGCCAGTCGGAAAGCTTGTAGCCCGTGGGGCTCGTGTAGATCTCTTGCTCGTGCGGGGACAGCGGCCGGGCCGCGTCGCCCTGGCGTACGAGGGGCACGGTGAATGAGTCGTTTGGCGTGTTGTACTTCCAGTTTCCGTCGGGCTCTTTCCACACGGATCCGTTGGCGTTCTTGGTCTCGACGGGCACGAAGCCCTCGGGCACGAGCAGGGCGGCATCCTGGCCCTTTAGATCCAAGGGGCTAACGACGAGCTCGTGGCGTTGCGAAGGCGAGTGCGCGAGGCGCGGCGCCTCGTTGACCGGCACGGTGTACCAGCCGGCCTTTTTACTGAGCATGTTGAAAATGTGATCGCGGAAGTACGATAGCCCCGGCTCCTTGATGCGCGCGATGGAGACGGGCTCCTGCGGGGCGCCATCCTGTTCGCTGGGTGGAGTTTTGTTATGCGGCTGATACTTCTTGGTATTGCGCGGATGCTGGGGCGGCTGCGGGGGCTTTTTCTCGCCCGGCTTTTTGTCTTTGCCGTCCTTGCCGTCTTTGCCATCTTTCTTGTCTTGTTCCTGCTTTTCCGGAGGCGGCTCGCGGAGGTCTCGATTCAAGATCTCCTGCAATCGTGACAAGGCTACGTGCGCGCCGTGCAACGAATCTTCGCTGCCGCTTTTAATCGCCTTTTCTACACCGGCTTTCACCTCTTCGATGAGCCAGTCGGGCAAACTCGTTTCGTTGCGATGGGCTTTGGAAACCTCTTCTCGCACCTTGTGCAGGCCAGGGAAGGCGCGGTTCAGGCGATTCCACACTTCGATCATGCCGCCGGCGTCGACCTCCCACAGAAAGGGATCGTGATTGAAAGCCCCCTGGGCCTCGGCGATACGCTCGTGCAGTACCTCGAACTCGGAAATGAGCTCCGCTGCCGGATCTTTACCGGGCTCCGCGGCGCCAAATCTTGGGCTCAAGGAGCCAAGGCCTGGTCCACACCCTTTGCGCACGAGGTTCTTATCCGCGCCGGGCGCGGCAAGACTCACCGTAAAGAGTAGGATCGCCAGAATGTGGGTAAAGGGTTTCACGATTGGTTAAACCCTGGTTAGCGACGGCCCGCGCGACGATTCGCCTGAAAGAGACGCTGCTCGACATCGGTTTGCTGCCGTTGAGTCTCCAAGTTGGCGATGGAGGCAAAGCTCGCCAAAATGTCGCTTCCCGCGGTGTCTTCCTGCTTCCAGGTATCGATTAAGCTCTCGAAACGGCCCCGGAAAAGCGCTCGTTCCTGAATGAGGTATCCCAAGAGGGCGCGTTCATTCGAGTCGAGCGGATGCTCAGCCAGCTTCTCGATTTGCGGACCATACTGCAGCTCGAACTTCGTGCCGTCGGCGGCAACGTTGATCGAAGGATCACCCGCGGCGGCCGTCGTAACAAGATTGTGTAAACGGTAGATGGAAGTCGGGTGCACCACGATGCCATCGGAAAGCATCTTCGCCAGCTCTTTACTCGAGAGCTGGTTGTTTTCCATCAGCATGAGGTCGATGAGCATGTCGGTTTTCACCGTGTTGGTGCCGTACTGCATCATGTTGCGGGTGCTGAAGATGAACGGCGGGTAATAAACCGGCGGCGCGTTCTCTTTATCCTTGGCCTTCTCGGCTTCGGTCGTGGCGCGCAAGTCGTTGTAGTCCGAGCGCAGGCCGTCCATCAGCTGCTGCATCTTACGGGTGGTGGCCTCGTCCATCGCCATGCCCTTTTTGGCCAAGAGACCGAGCCATACGAAATCGACGTAGGGTAGCTCGATCTTGCCGTCTTCCCCCGGCATCAAGATTTTCGCCGTTTCGGCGGTCTGGGTTTCCAACGGGTTTTCCAAAAGGTTGTCGGCTTCCGCTTCGTCCCGTTCTTCCTGTTCGCGCATCAGCTGCTCACGAAGCTTGGGATCAGTGACGTAGTTATGGGCGAAAACTTTGAAGACGAGGCGATCCAAAAACGGCTTCGCCGTGGATTCGAGCCCCAGCTCTTTTAGCGCGGCCACGAACTCGTAAACCGACATGTTGCTGGTCACCGCCACGGTCTTCGTGCGCACCTTTACGGTAACGGCGCCGTAGCGGGCGACCTTTTCGTTCAATACGTCGAGCAAGGTGGCGAACGCAATCGGGTTACCCTTCTCGAGCTCGTCCACGATGGCCACTTCGGCGTGCACCATGGTGCCGGCATTTTGAATGTGCTCTTCTCTCAATCCCTTTTTCAAGTCCGCCGCTTTGGCCTTGATCGCCTCGTAATCCACGTAGCCTTTGAACGCCGCGTCGCCTACCAGCTGATGCAACTGAATCGCCCACACATCGTTCACGAACTCGCCGCGGTGGCGGTTGAAAATCGGCATGTTCTGCACGGCATTGGTGATGGCGGACTTAGCGCTTCCGGGAGGGCCCGAGATGTGCGCGTGGGTTTGCATCATGCGGGCTAAGAACAGACGGCGCGTGACGTGGTCCATCTCTTTGTACCGCGTGTTGATCGTGTTCATCGCCGATCGCAAGTTGTGGCGCATGCCATCTAGGTGGGCCACGAACTGGGGCGTCACCTGAATTTTCTTACGGCCGGTGCCGTCATCCTTCAGCGTAAGGGCAATGAAACCTTCGCTACAGGCGCCAAGCCGGGGGTCTTTGGCGATGGCTAAGGGCCCCACCGTCACGAGCAGGGCGAGAATAGAAAAGTAGCGCAAAATGAACGGGCGCGTAGCCCGTACGGAAGTCAGCCTCATTGTCATCCCCCAAACATCCGCGCTTTAACCCCGGCGCGGAAAAATGCCCCAATACGATGCTTCAGGAGGCTGCAAGGCATATGCCCTCACAATGTGGACGAGGCTATGCGGAGGCGGGACGCATTCTCCCGGAATACAGGGGTACTAAGGGTGTCGCCTGTCAGAAATCCGACACTTTTTTGAGCCTAACCGAGCTTAATTCGAGGTCGAAGGGGCAGGGGCATTTACCGGTTTTTCACGGTAGCTGGAGGGGGTAACCCCCGTGCGCTTCTTGAAAGCGGCGTTGAAAACCGACTTGGAATTGAAGCCGCATTCGTACGCAATATCGAGAATGGGGCGGCTGCTATTCTCCGGCCGCAGCAGCTCTAGCTTGGCGTGCTCTACGCGGTAGTCGTTGATGAAGTCGTAGAAATTCTTCCCCATGCCGATGTTGAGGGCCTGGGATAGGTGATGCGACGGCACCTTGATGCGTCCCGCCAGCTGGGCCAGCGAAAGATTACTCTGCAGAAAACACTTGGATGTCTCGACGTGCCCGATGAGCGCTTCCTGAATCTTCGTGATGGCCGAGTTGTCGAGGTTCGACGTCTTGTAGCGGCCCTCTTTATCTTTTTCTCGTTCGCGCACTTCGGAGCTGCCCCCCCCGAGAACCGTCAATGGCGCCCGCTCGTCCTGCGTCCACGCGCGCGAGATGCGCAGTCCGTAGCCCGTAATGCCCAAGATGAGAAGCGCCAGCGAAGCCCATACCCAACGCTCGGTCGACTCGTCGAAGCCCACGATCTGGTTCAAGGTGGAGACGATGAGCAGCAGGTAAAACAACTTCATCAGGAAACGGATCCAGGCAAGTTGCGTTGGGCTGCTATCGGCGGCGTCGCCCCGGGCAATGGCGTCGGACCAACCGCGAATCATTCTCTGCTGCCGCAGCAGGTACCCCACGGCGATTGCAATGATGACCGCACAATGCCACCAGCGTTCGCCAAAGACCCGGTCGGCGAAAAAGCTTTGCAACCGCTCGCTCGTGAGCGGCCGGGCGAGAATGATGGCCCAGGAGGCAAAAAAGGGAACGGTGAGCAGGCCATGCACCGGCTTCAACGCAAAGCCACGCTCGGTATGGTAGGCAACGTAAAGGTAAAACAATGGGGCAATCAGAAAGCCCAACGGAATCACCAGCACCAAAATCGCCGACGGCATCCAGGCGTGTTCCCCGGAGGTGCTGATGAGGCGCAATGCGCTAATGAGGGTGATTACGCCAACTACTCCGGCGAGACAGCGGTTCTTCGGACTGAAGGTGGGGTAGAAAGCGTATAAAAGCGTGGCGACCTGTCCGGTCAAAAGCCCCAAAAGTGTCCAATGGAAAAGTTGCGTTTCCGTCATTTCGTTCGCAAATTAAAAGTAAATTGTCGCTGAGAGTTAAGAAGTGGATTTAACTTAAGGCAGCCGGCGCAACTTGTCAGCCGCAAAACTAAATGCCTTTTATTCCAAGTTGGTAGGCGTCGGTGTTTTTGTCGAAGGCGGACGATTGTCTGTCCGCGTCAAGTCGGCTGATCCGACCACTTGTAGCCCACACCGTTCAGCGCTAAATACCGCGGGTAAGCAGCTTGCCGACCTCTTCGCCCACCCCCTTGGCGGAGGCAGGGTTTTGGCCCGTCACGAGATGGCCGTCGACCATCACGTGTTTGGCCCAAAGCGCGGCTTTACTGTAGTTGGCCCCTTTCTCGATAAGTGCCGTTTCGAGCAGGAAAGGCATTACCTTGGTGAGCCCGGCCGCGGCCTCTTCGTCGTTCGAGAAAGCGGCTACGTTCTTGCCCTTCACGAGGGGCTGGCCGTTGGACAACGTAACGTTCACCAGGGCGGCGGGACCGTGGCAGACCGCGGCGACCACGCCGCCGTTCTTTTCGTAGATCTGCCGCGACAGCCGCTGAATGTCTTTATCGTCGGCAAAGTCCCACATGGTGCCGTGCCCGCCGGCAAAAATAATGGCGCCGTACTGCGCCGGATCGAGCTCCGACAACTTTAGCGTGTTATCCAGCTTCGCGCGGGTCGCCTTGGTCTCCCACATCGCTTTGTTGATGGGATCCTTCAAGTCGATGCTTTTCGGATCCACCGGCGCCTTACCGCCCTGCGGACTCGCCACGTCGACTTGAATTCCTTTCTCGATAAGCGCGGCGTAGGGGTGGGCTACTTCGGGGAGGTAGTACCCAGTTTGTTTTCCGGTATCGCCCATTTTGCCGTGGCTAGTGACCACGATGAGGGCCTTTAGAATCGCAACTTTCATGAATTTCTCCTTTTGGCTTACGTTCCGTTATTTACAAAGTACTGCGTAGAAGCCCACCCTCAACGCGCACGGCGGCACCGTTCGTGGCGGCCGCCAAGGGGCTGGCGAGATACGCCACCAAAGGGGCTACCTCGTCGGGGTCGGCAAACCTTTGGATGAGCGACGTCGGTCGCGCCTTAGCTACGAACTCTTTCTCCATTTGATTTCGGTCCCCGCCCTGGCCGAGCACTTCGTCCAGAAAGCGGCTCACCCCTTCCGACCGGGTGGGGCCCGGCAAGACCGAGTTTACCGTTACCCTGGTTCCGGCGGTTGATTCGGCCAAGCCACGGGCTAGCGCGATCTGGGCGGCCTTGCTGACCCCGTAAGGAATCATGTCGACGGGAATGTTCGCGCCCGACTCACTCGCGATGAACAAGATACGCCCCCAGTTGCGGGCCTTCATCTTACTCAGATAGTGCACGGCGAGTACCGAACCGGTCACTACGTTCTTGTGAAACATCTCGCTGAAGTCACCGGCGGTCAGCTCGGCGACCGGCTTGGCGTTGTACACGCCGTAGTTGTTCACGAGAATGTCCACCTCGGGGAACTCTCGGATGAGCCGTTCCGCGTCTTCGAGCTTCGCTAAGTCTCCGGCGAAGCCGGTTAGCCGTTCCTTGCCGCCCTGTTTAGCGGTAAATGCGGTGATCGTTTCGTCGATGCGGTTCTGCGTGCGGCCATTCAAGATAACCGAAGCCCCCTCCAGGTGAAGACGCTCCGCAATCGCGCGGCCAATGCCTCCGGTGGAGGCGGTTACCAAGGCTCGTTTACCATTCAATTCTAAGTTCATCTGCTTCCTCTTTCTTTGCTGCAGTTAGTGATTCGGTTTTACGTGCCTCCCAGGTATTAATCCAATTCATAGGAAGTATAATTAGTATGCAGGAGATGAATATATGTCCGATGGCTGGAAACGCCTCTCTGGCTTGGATTTGAACCTACTTACCGTCTTTCGGGCGCTGGAAGAGACTCGCCATGTTACGCGAGCCGCGGCGCTGCTGGGGCTATCGCAGCCCGCATTAAGTCACGCGCTCGCCCGGTTGCGGGCGGTCGTAGGCGATCCGCTATTCGTTCGTTCGGGTCGCGGCCTGGTCACCACGCCCCGGGCCGAAGGGCTCTCGCCGATCGTTAAAGAGCTGATGGCGTTGGTGGAAAAGGGAATGTGGGGCGGGGGCGATTTCAAGCCGCGGGCGATCGATCGCGTCTTTCAGGTGCGCACTACCGATATGGTGGAGAGCCAGCTGCTACCGGGGCTGATGACCAAACTCGAAGCCGATGCGCCACAGGCCCGCGTGGCGGTGACCGCACTGGGCTTCTCGCTGCCGCGCGAGGCACTCGAAGCCGGCACCATCGATCTCGGCATCGCGGGATTCTTCGGTGAGCTGCCGCCGGGCTTTTACCGGCAGAATTTGTTTCGCGATCGGTTTTTGTGCGTCGTGCGAAAAGGCCATCCACGGCTTCGCGGAAAAAAACTAACCCTCGATGAGTACTGTGGCGAGCGTCACCTGCTCATTGCGCCCGGCGGAGAGCTGCGCGGGGCGGCCGACCTGGTACTCGACAAGAAAAAGAAGGGGCGGCGGATCGCCGCCGGCATGAGCTCGTACGCGGGCAGTGCTTGGGTAGTGGCCGAGAGCGACGCGGTGTTGACTGCGCCGGCGAGGCTTATCAATCAGATGGCGCCGGTGTTTGGCTTGCGCGTGTTCGAGCCGCCGCTGGAACTTCCGGTGATTCAGGTAGTGCAGGTGTGGCACGAGCGGAACCACGGCGATCCCGCACACCGCTGGTTCCGCGAGCAGGTTAGGGCGGTGTTGCAGGAGTAACTGCGCATTGGATCCAGAAGGGGGCCGGGTGTACCTTACCCCCGCATGCTTTTAATCTCCCTACAGTCCGGCAGCAGTGGGAACTGCATCTATGTGGAAAGCGATGGGGTTCGCTTGCTGTTCGACGCGGGGCTGAGTGCTGCGCAAACCGAGCAGCGCCTGGCGCTCCACGACCGCACCGCCTTTGGTGCCGATGCACTTTTTATTTCGCACGACCACTACGATCACGTTCGTTGCGCCGGAATCTACGCGCGCAAGTTCGACGTGCCGTTGTACATCACCCCAAAAACGTTTCAGGCTTCACGTCGGGCGATCACGCGCGTGGGGGAGATGAACGTTGAACACTTTCGCGGCGGTTCCTCGGTGAAGATAAAGCACCTCACGGTCGAAACGGTCTGCACGCCGCATGACGCCGCCGATGGTGTGGTCTTCGTCGTGGACGACGGCAAGCATCGCTTGGGCATCGCCACCGACGTGGGGCACGTTTACGACGATCTGAAGAGCCTCGTGAAGTCGGTCGACGGCCTTTTTCTCGAAAGCAATTACGACGAAGTGATGCTGCAAAATGGCCCGTACCCGATGCGGCTCAAGCAACGGATCTCCGGCTCGCGCGGCCACATCTCCAATCGCGATGCCGCGGAGCTGGTCGAAAGTAGCGCGAGTTCAAAGCTGCAGTGGCTTTGTCTCGCGCACCTGTCGGACAAGAATAATTCTCCCAGGAAGGCGATGGCCGCGCACCGCAAGTTGCTCGGCGATACCTTACCGATTCACCTCACGAGCCGCGACCACGCGACGGATCTGGTATCGCTCGATCCCACGTTGCCCAGCGTAGGCTTTCGCCCCCAGCTCGCATTCGATTTTTAAACAGGGGACACCCTGGCTTGCGTTAACGCAATGCGATGGCCTATAGTCGGGGGTCTTATGGCAGCCGCTCTCAGCTCGGATCTCAAGTCCTTCCTGGATGAGAACATCTCGTCGCAGGAAGACCTCCAGGTGCTTCTTTTGATGCACGAAAACGCCGCCCGTACCTGGGACGCCGTCGACGTGGCCCGCAGGCTAGGGATTGACCCGTTTCAGGCCTCTCGGCATTTGATTCACCTGCACCATAAAGGGCTGGTGGAACAAAAAGCCCGGCGTGGCGCCTTCTCCGATTTTCAGTACGTAGCTCAGACGGAGGATCGGCAGAAAAAAATTTCCACGCTGGCGGCCGCCTTCGGCAAGGCGAAGACCGACGTCGTGGATTACATCTTCGAAAGCAACCGTGGCCAGTTAAAGTCGCTCGCCGCCGCTTTCCAGTTCAAAAAGGATTGAGCATGGCCTCTCTCGCGATCGATCTCCGCAACTTTCTCAAAGATAATATTCGCTCGGTGGGCGAGCTCGAAGTGCTCTTGTTCTTGAAACGTCACTCGCGCGAAGAGTGGGACGCCGACGCCATCGCTAAGGCGTTTCGCATTACTAAGCCCGACGCCTCGCACATCTTAATGCGGCTCTATCTGCAAGGACTCATCAACCAAGAGCGCGGCGCGCATCCATTACACCAGTATCGCTATTTACCGCTTACCCGCGCTACGGAGAAAAAGATTTCGGCCATCGCCATGGCATTCGAGCAGGCGCGTACGGATGTGGTCGACCAGATCTTCACCGGCCAGAAGGCACAGCTCGGCGCTTTTTCGGATGCTTTCCTGCTTCGCAAGCCTGCGGCTACGCTGAACGACGAAGAGTGACGTGGCAACGGCAGTGTACATCCTGTGCGCGCTGACCAGTGGCGCTTGCGCCATCCTCCTTTTGAGTTCCTACCGCCGTAGTGGGAATAGTTTGCTGCTCTGGAGCGGGCTGTGTTTCATCGGCTTGTCGTTGAATAACTTTTTCATGCTCGAAGATCTGGTTTTCTCGCCGCAGTTCGACTTTTCGGTGCCGCGCAATCTTTCGGGGGCGGTTGGGACGAGCTTGCTGCTTTACGGGTTGCTTTGGAAGAAGAGCCTCAAGAGTCCGGGGGGCGATAAATGATCCTCGGCGTTTTTCTTTCCGGCGTATTCATGATGGGGCTTGCCGTAGCGGGGCTGATTTTCTTGCGATCGTGGAAGGAAACGGGCGACCGTTTGTTTTTGCATTTCGGAATCGCCTTCTTCCTTTTGGCGGTGGAACGCGTTCCGCTCGCGCTCTTTCATCGCATGAAAGAGCCGGGCAGCCTCATTTACCTTCTACGGCTGGCGGCTTTCTTGATCATCCTTCGCGCGATCTTCGCGAAGAATCTCGTTGGTCCGCCGAAAAAGCGGCACCTGAAATCTGTGAAGTAGCCACTCGATCCGCCAGTGGCCAGGCAGATGCCGCAATCCAGTGTGTAGAAGCGCAT
>JBGSST010000332.1:0-3385 GCA_041736915.1 Bdellovibrionota bacterium | reverse complement strand
AATTGGCCGTGGTCATGGGCGGCACTCCCGCGCAAGTGGATCGTATGTTTGATCTCAATCCCACCGTCGACGCCTTGATCGAACGAGAGATAGACCTCCCCGATTTCACTCCGCCGGAAGCCCTCGGGCATTTCAAGACGGTGCTCAACGGGAGTGGCAAACGGTTATCGCCCACGGCCGAGCAAAAGGTGAAAGAGGCGATTGCCGCCCGGCTAACGCAGCCGGGCTGGGGCAATGCCACCGCGGTGGCCGACCTCGCCCGCCGGGTCATGACCAAACAAAGCTTACGACCTGCCACTACTCCCGACGCCAAACACCTCATCGAAGACCAGGATGTCGAAAGCAGCACATCGGCGCGCCCGGGCCGCCGCAATCGGAACCAGCGTCGAGACGAGCCTACCAGATAGCGCCCCGAACGCTTTGGCCGCAAGCAAGAGAACCCCCAAGTGACCAGGCAGTCGACACTTCGGGTAAGACAGTCGGTATACGGCCGGCCAGGTTCAAATTAGTGGTCGTCCCCTCCCCCCCTTGAATCTGCAACGCATTTTGCCTGTTCCTTCCACAAGTGTCAGCCCGGTGACACGGAATTTCAGGCCCAAACCGCCACAACCGGCCTGGCCCGGCCATTGCGTAAGTAATGGCCGGGGGGACGGAACAGTTGGGGCAGCTGTTCCGCGCGACAATGTTTCATTCAGTACGAGCGCACATATTAATATTCGCTTTTCTGTGCTCCGTGCTCGCCAGTGGCGATCCGCCACGCTTGGCGCCCAATGCCCAGAAGACCATCAACGAGAATTGCAATCAAGTGCTCACTCATCTGATCGTGAAGGGCACTACCGACGCCTCGGCTTGGTACGGAAGAGGAGCCGATGCGCAAGAACTCCACCGCCACTTAAGTAGCAAAGCCCCAGAAGATCTCGAGCACGCCCTAGGACGTTTCTTTACTCAACAATGGAATGAGTCCGCCAACGAAATGGCTGCGGGATCGGCACGCAACGAATTCTACTATCATAACGACTTTCACTCGATCTACGTGTCGCCCCGTAAAGACTATTACGTTCTTCTGGTCCAGGACCGACATAGCGAAAAATTAAAACTGGTTTCCGTCGATCTGAATCTGGATAAACGAAGCGACGTGGACGTCATCGTCGCGAAGCACAAAGGTCGACTCGAGAGCCTTTTGGGTCGCAGCCTAAAGAACGGGTCCGTAACTTGGGAAGAAGGCGACATGGGGGTTTTCGAACTTCCGACCGGAAAAAAAGCGCTGCCCGACGACTTACGAAAAAAGTTCCATCTGCTTTCCGGCAGTGAAACCGAAGAAGCCGTTAAGGCGGAAAAAGCGGCCATCCGCGAAGAAGAACGCCAAGCCCGCATAGCGCAAGCCGAATCAGACAAACGTCGACGCGAACAAGAGAGGGAACAAGCGCGACTGGATAAAGAACACGCCCGCGAACAGGAGCGACTTTATAGGGAACGCGAAAAACAGCGAGAGATTGCTCAAGCGGAAGAAAACCGGCGCCGCGAAAGAGAACGCGCTCACCAGCTAGAGCTTCAGAAGAAACGGGAAGAAGAAGAACGCCTTGCCGCCGAAAAGAAACGTTCGCCTTCGCTCTTCGAGCTAAAGCAACTACCCGGCATGGAGAAGATTGCGGCACAGCTGGGGGAGATCGATGCGCACTTGAGAACGCAGAAGGCACGCGAGGATAGAAACCTGAAGGCCGTCACCCCCACGCTACACGCGCGATTCGAAGGTAATCCCGGCACCGGAAAGACCACGGTCGCCCGAATTTACGGCCAGATGCTCAAAGAATTAGGGTTTCTCAAAGGGAGACCCGCGAAAAAGCCCAAGGCAAAAGCCAAGGGCGACTCGAAGAAAGACAATCCCTTCGACGATCCCACGCAGGATTATGAGACCGTGCTAGAGGAAATGAGACGGCAAGACGGGTATTACACTTCCGACACCGACGTGATGAAGGCCCTGTTTAACACTTACACCGCCCTCAAGAACCAAGCGGGTTCGAACTTCCGTATGAATGGCGTTGAGCCCTGGATGGTCGCGCAGGCCATGCGCGAACAGGGCCATCGTGTCGATGACAGAAAAATTTCAGAAGCCTGTGACGAAATTTCAAGGGCGCAGGACTCGCTCAGGCGAAATCGCGCCCAAAACCGCAATCGCCCGCCCGAGCCCGAGCCCGAAGGTGAAATGGTCGTTCCCGTCATTGAAGTCGCCGGCAGCGACTTCGTAGGCCCCGACGCGGTCGAGAAGATGAAGAAAGCCATCGCCCGCGCGCAGGGCGGCGTCCTCATCGTGGATGAGCTTTACACGATGAATCCGGGTACAAACTCTTTCGGTCAGCAGGCCGCCGATGTTCTCCTTAAGGCGATGGAAGACAAACGTGGCGAGTTCGTCGTGATCGGCACGGGCTACTCCAAAGAAATGGATAATTTCGTGGCGTCCAACCCCGGCTTCAACCGGCGGTTTCCGCAACGACTGACCTTTGAAGATTACAACGACGCGACACTTACGACCATCCTGCACAAGATGGCGGAAGAGTCTGATTTCAAGGTCGATGACGAGGCCGCCCGCAGCGCTATTCAGTCATTGGCGCGGCAACGCGGCGTCGGCTTCGGTAATGCCGGAGCGGTCCGCAACGAGTTCGAGGCCGCGGTAAAACGGCACGGCGTTCGGTTGGCAAAATCTGGCCAACGTTCCTCCCCGCAGGAGCTTCAAACTTTGTCCCTCGAAGACTTTCGGAAGAACCCTCCCGTAACGGCCGACCCGCTCAAACGTCTCGACTCCGTCGTTGGCCTAGAAGAGGTCAAACAGTCGCTACGCGAGATCGTGGCCTTACTCACGATGGAACGCGATCGTGAAGCGCACGGGCTAAAAACCATCCGTCCATTACTCAACGCCACCTTCGAGGGTAACCCGGGCACGGGTAAGACCACCGTGGGAAATCTCTACGGCGCCATCCTGAAAGACTTAGGTTACTTAAGCGACGGCGAGGTCATCTTCATCAAGGCCGGCGACCTCATCGGTAGCGTGATCGGCGAGAGCGAGGCCAAAACCAAGGCCGTTTTGGATCGCGCCAAGGGTAAAGTCTTATTCATCGACGAAGCTTACCTACTCTACCGCCCCGAGAACGGCGGGGGCGCAAATCTTTACGGCCGGGCCGCGCTCGACACGCTGGTGGCCGCTATCAACCCGGACTCGAACCAAGACATGGTCGTCATCATGGCGGGGTACAACAAAGAGATGGGGGCGATGATGACCGCCAATCCCGGACTCAGCCGCCGCTTCCCCCGCAAGTTCCATTTCGCGGATTATAAAGACGAAGACCTCGCCCAGATCCTAGATCGCAAAGCCAAGGCGCAGGGCTACACC
>JBGSST010000301.1:0-4190 GCA_041736915.1 Bdellovibrionota bacterium | reverse complement strand
ACGCTTCATCTCTTCGATCTGCTTGCGCAGATCATCAAGCTGCTTGTCCTTCTCCAAAGCTTTCATGCGGAACTCGTCGCCCAGTGCGCGGCTCATCTCTTCCGACATCTTTTTGCGCTCTTGGTCTAGCTGCCGTTGCAGCTCCAGCGCCATCTGCTTTTCTTTTTCTTCCAGCTCGCGCGCTTTCTTGCGCAGCTCCAATTCGTTCTTCTGCGCTTCGTCCAATTTTTTGGCTTTTTCGCCGAGCTGATTCTGCAAATCTTCTAGCTGCAGCTTGCTCTCGCCCGCCATCTGCTCGCGTAGCTTTTTCTCGAAAGCGCGCGCGCGATCCGCAAACCCTTTTTCCTGGTCCTGAATGCGGCGCTGCATTTCGACCTTGAACTTCAGCTCCATCTCCGCGGCCAGTGCCTCGGTGAGCGAAATGTTCGTGCCGCACTTGGGGCAATTGACGTGATTCGACTTATCCATGCCTTACACCTACCCGATTCCGAATCGGTCGGGTAGCGTGGCGCTTCCTTATGGCTATGGAAAAAACTCACATTGGATTTTGCGACGGCGCTTGCTCGCGGAACCCCGGCCCGGGCGGCTGGGGAGCGATCGTGCAAACGGCCGAGGGCTACGTGATGGAGCGCGGCGGCGCGGAAACGGAAACCACGAACAACCGGATGGAAATCACCGCGCTGTTTCAAACCCTGCGCGTGCTCATCGACTACGCGAAGAAAAACCCGAACGCCACCAAGTCCGCCACCGTTTACACCGACTCGCGTTACTGCATCGACGGCATCACCAAGTGGATCTACGGCTGGAAACGCAACGGCTGGAAAACCTCCACCGGCGGCGACGTGAGCAACCGCGAGCTGTGGGAGCTACTTTCGGCCGCGTGGACCGAAGCCAAAACGGTACTCACCGTGAAGCTGGAATACGTGGCGGGGCACGCCGGCATCGTGGGCAACGAGCGGGCCGATGAGATCGCGGTGGCTTACACGGAAGTGGCCAAGGCCTTTCCGCAGCCCAAAGAGGTGCCGCTCTACAACGGACCGGCGATCGATTACCCGCGCGACATCACCAACATTGCCCCCGGCCGCGTGCTGACGGCGAAAAAGAAATCGGGCGGTAAGGCGATGGGGTATCTCAGCGTGCTCGAAGGCAAGGCGATCCGCCACCGAAACTGGGGCTCCTGCGAAAAGCGGGTAAAGGGAACGAAGGCGTTATTCCGCAAGTACACTAGCGAGGCGGAAGAAAGCCAGATTCTGTCGTCGTGGGGAGTTTTTCCCCACGACGTCAAAGACGAATAATTCCCAAAAGGGGCCAACCCCCTTTCGGGAAGGCTTAGTCCAGATTCTGTCGTCGTGGGGAGGCTTCCCGCACGACGTTTAAGACGAGGAAATCCCTAAAGGGGGTTGGCCCCTTTCGGGAAGGCTTTAGTCGACCGAGACGATGCACTTTACGGGGCCATCGATCTTTTCGCGGCCGTTGCCCGCGCCCACTTCGTACACGGTAAGTTTGGCGGTCTCGGCGCTCCAGCACGAGCCTTTGCAGTCGTAGAAGAACTGGCGGTAGCCGTGCTTCTTGGTGACTTCGGTCGCGATGAGCCCCTTCACGTCGTCCCCTTTTTTCCAATCGGTGACGTTCTTCAAACGAACGTCCACGCCGTCGACCGACTGGCCCCACTTATCGGCTTTGCCGAACGCGTATTTCGCGTCGTCGGCACCCGACTCCTCTGTCACGGCCCGATCGCAGATAATCGACATGTAGTCGGCGCGGGCGACGCCCGACACCAGAACGAGAGCTAACAGAGCTACTTTCACAACTAACCTCCAACAAGAACGTGGGAGGAAATCGCATCCCCCCGGATTGATTTAATGCGTTGTAGCATCTGGGAAGCCGCTGTCGAGTGGGATCTTGCGCTACTCCACCGGGGGCTTGCCGTTGATCTCTTCGATAAGCTCGCGGCACGACTGTAGCTCGACCTCGTCGACCTCTTCGGGGTCGTTCACCACGTTGAGGTAGCGCCGTTTTTGCGCATCGTCCCAGTGGGCGCAGTTTTTGTTGAAGAGCCTTCTCCAGATTCCGGTTGGGGTGTCGGCCATTCCCCATTCTACCAGTTGCCAAGGGGTGCTCCCGGGAATATCCCGAATGATTCTGGGGGGAAAAATGATCCACACTTTCTTAGGCCTTATCGCCATCCTGTTCGTTACGGGGCAAGCCTTCGCGGAAACCAAAAACGTACGCTGGACCGGATTCGACGATTCCGACAGCTCGTTGGCTCATCTCCTCGACGTTCTGAACCAGAAAACGGGTTTTGGTTTAAAGGCCACCGACTTCAAGCTGATTGAAGAAAAACCGCTAGCGACCAGCCACTACGTTTATTACGCGCAGGTCGGCGCCGGCGTGCCGCTCAAGAAAAAAAGCCTGCAGGTGTGGCGCGCGCTGGACGCCAACGGAACTTTGATTCAGGCGGAAGCTTTCGTGGACAAGCCACTCTCGACCCAGACCTTGCGGCTGCTGTCGGCCAACGCTTCCCTCAGCTCGCAGGCCACGTTGAAAATGGTGCGCCAAGTAGTGAAGACCCATCTCGACGATCGGGCCATGCGCGACGTGAAGTGGGAAGACAGCTGGGACAATGGCACGCTCGTGCGTTCAGTGGTCGTGACGGCCAAACGTGGCTTTCACAAGATTGAAATTTCGATTCCCGAGCGCCGGCTACTGTCCGCACGCTACGAAGAGTTTCCGCAGTTCGATGCGTCGGTGGGTGAGTACTCGCTGAAGGCGAAGGTTTATCCGATCTACGAAGAGATCGAAAACGGAGACGGCACGCTATTGCCGCGCGTGGACTCCGACCTGAATTACCTCTCGGCGCAGATCCACGAGTCGAACCCGAACGTGTATGCGCCGCTGAAGACGATGCGCTACCTCGACAGCAAGCACGACCCCGTGCTGGGGCAAACCGAAGAAGGGCGCAAGCTCGGCTTCTGGTCGATGAGCTTCCTCAAGGCGCAGGCTAACGATCTGCTAGCGAAGCTGCCGCTCGTGGCGAATGATTTTTCGAAGGGCACGGCGGTACTCGAAGGGCGCTACGCTTCGATTCACCTGGAACCCAAGGTGCCGACGGCCTTCAAGGGGCTCAACTTTACTCCCGCGGTGTCGTCGATTTTTCAGCCGGTTTTGGTGGAAGCGGCCGAAGAGGATTCCGAAGAGCTGATTCCGGCGAACGCCTTGCGTGGCAAACCGCTAAGCTCGGTGGTGGACGCGTATGATCGTCCGGCCCGCCGGCTGCCGAACCACGATGCGGTGTCGTACGTAAACGATGGCTTCGACGAAGTGCAGATGTACTGGGCGATTAACCGCCTGTTCGAGTCGCTGCGGCCCATGGGCTTTACCGACCCCGAACTGTCGGCGCGTCCGTTTCGTGCGTTCCTCTTTGATCCGGACGTTTCGATGCGCGACAACGCCTACTACCACGACGACACCATTCACTTTACGACCTACTCGGCCAACCAGCCCAACATGGCGCGCGACAACTCCACGATTTGGCACGAGCTGGGGCATGGCATTCAGGATCGTTTGATGGGCGATCACTACAAGTTTGCCGACACGGGCGGCCTGAACGAAGGCATGGCCGACTTCATCGCGCAGCTGGTGATCAACGACGTCACCAATACGCAAAGCTATCCGGGCAAGGAGAAGATGCGGGCGATCAACAACACGCTCTTCCACGTCACGAACGAGATTCACGACGATGGCGAGGCCTACGGCGGCGCCATGAACGACATGCTGGAAGCGGCGATGGCCAAGTGGGGACGCGCGGGGCTGACCAAGGTCACCGACCTCACGCTGGAGACGATGCGCCTGGCGCGCAATCATCCCGCGGTGACGGCCAACGTGTGGTTCGAGCGCATGCTGTTCGCCGATCAGCGTGGCAACAAGCCGATTCGCGAAGCGGGCGAGCTGAAGGAGATGATCCTGCTTTCGCTCAACGGTCGTAACTACAGTCTCACCGGCAAAACGGTGACGGCGTCGTATACGATGATGAACGGGGACCAAGACGTGGTTTCGGGAGCCCCGGGATCGCGGCAAGCGCCAATTCGTCTCAATCTCAAGAAGGACGAAAAGAAAAACTTCACGCTGAACCTTAGCGTGAAGAATGGCGAGAGCTTCAAGTTCGACTTCCCGCTCACCGTGCAGGTGCA
>JBGSST010000296.1:0-5099 GCA_041736915.1 Bdellovibrionota bacterium | reverse complement strand
GCACATGTGCCAAGCGGTCGTGAAGGTGAGCGGCACGGAGGCCGCTTCGACGAACGAAATCTCTTTGGGCTTTTTGAAAATATTGGCGGCGGGAAGGACGGCCAACTCGCTCGCCACCCCACTCACCTGCTCGCCCAGAATTTTGTAGCGGCGGCACAGACTTTCTTCGCCATTCAGGCAACGCTCACACTGGCCGCAGGACAGGCCAGGATGCACGATCACCTCGTCGCCCACCTGATGTACCGTCACCCCTTCGCCGAGCGCCTCCACCACCCCGGCCCCGTCCGAGCCCAGAACGTGGGGATAGGTCAGCCGGAGCTGCGGCATTCCCTTGCGCACCCAAATGTCCAAGTGGTTTATCGACGCGGCCTTGATGCGGACCTTTACCGTTCCCGCTTTCAGTTCCGGCTCGGCAATGTCCCCATATTCCAGGACGGAAGCATCCCCGTGTCGGTTCAGGAATACCGCTTTCACCCGCGGCCTACTCTGCTGAGATCGACCTTGGGGCCCGCCTTCAGCTGCGGAATCATTTCGCGAAACGCCACGAGCGTCAGCGGGCTACGTTTCTGCGTGACCCGGCGGACCACGATGCGGACCACTTCGATTCCCGCCCACACGAAATAGATGTTCGTGATCGTGTGGCGAAGGTCGGCGGAGATGAACTGCGCCACCCACAGGATGAAAATCAACGCGGCGTCGAGAACCGAGAACTCCAGATCCAGAATCAGCAAGGCACCGACCAAAGCCTGGGCCAGCGTCAGCAAAATTTCGTGCTCCTGGAACTCCGAGAAGTGAATGCCGTCGAAGCGGCCCAGCGAGATGCCGAAAATGATCGGCAGCATGGCGGCCAGAAGCGTCCACTGGTTCAGGTTGGAGTTCACAAAGTTCATGACCGCCAGCGGGGCCTTCTTCTGCTGCAAGGCCCACTGAAAAGCGGTGACCTTCTCCGGGAACTCCGAAAGGAACGGCGCTACCCACTGCACGAACACGAAGGTGCTGATTCCCAAAGACACCGACCAGCGTTGCAACGCATCCACGAACGGGTGGGCGCTGAAGTACAGCGCGATACCGCCCACGGCGAACAGCGCCAGAATGCTGGCGTTGCGGGCGAAACGTGATTCGAGCGCCACAATCTTTTTGCCGATCCACGGCAGGTCATGCTCATCGTCTTCGTCGAGGCCGGGCGGGAGCCGCATCGTGAGCAGCAGATAAGCCACGTAGATCCCGGTCAGCACCACGCTGTCGTACCAAACGAGCGACGCCTTACCCCAGATGACGAAGAAGTAGAGAATCGAGATGAACAAAAACAATACGGTGAGCGAATCGTCTTTCGACAACACGATGCGCTTTACGAAACGTTTTTCGCGGAAGTAAGTCGACGTGAAGTAAACGCCGAAAACCATGGGCCAACCCAGCCCCAGCAGCAGCCTGAGCGAGCCGGTGAGGTTGGCGATCATCAGATCGCGTTGCTGATTCCACGCGATGGTCGCCTCAACGGCGAACTCGGGGGAGGTCTGCAGCCAGGCCAGAACCGAAAGCGCCAGCGCGCGCGAGAGGTAAACCTGCGCCGTTTCTGCGGCCCAGCCGATGACGAAGGCAGAAAGAATAACGGTAAGAATGGTCGCGATGTCAGCAACGTGATTCATGGCGTTTTATGAAGCCTCAATTGATGGTTTGATGGTGACAATCTAAAGTACAACCCGCCCAAAATTGTCATTGGCGAACCACGCTACCGCCAGCCCGCAAGATTGTCCAAGCGCAAAAAGGGCGGGCACCACTCTTGCAGAATTCACCCCCGCGCGAAGGCCGATCCGCATTTGGCGGTAGGAGCGCATTGCCTGGGGTTAAATTTAGATGTCTTGGATTGCTTCAAATGTAGAGCGTTTCTTCGACCGGCAGAAAGCCGAAGGCGAGTCCGGCGAGGCCTCGCTCGACCGTATGTCCCGTGAAATCAAAGGGACTATTTCGGCGCTCGTGGCGATTTTCATTTTGGTATCCCTCACCTCTTACCTGCCTTTGGACAGCTTCAACCTGTTCCGTGGCCGTCTGGACCAGATTAACAACTTAGGCGGGATTGTCGGCGCCATCGTCAGTGAGTGGTTTTTGGGTACAGTAGGGGCGCCGGGTTACGTCAGCGTCGTGATTTTGGCCTGGCTCACGCTTAGCTCCTTCCGCGGCATCCCCTTGCGGCGCGACCTGCCCCGCATCGTGGGCTTGGCCCTGGGCGCCTGCCTTACCGCCATTGCCCTACACCTGTTGATGAAGGACCAAGCCCCCGAGGCCAGCCTCTGGCAGGGCGGAATCGTGGGCCGCAAGGTGGGCGAGTTCATGAGCCGCTATTTCAACGTGACCGGCTCGATCCTCATTATCGTTTTTGGCTACATCATCACCGCGATCCTAACGACCGGATTGTCGTTTACGCGCGCGGCCGAGCGGCTGTTTCACGGTGACACGTTCGAAGAAGAGAACGACGGCCCGGCCCTAGCCCCCGTACGCGCCGTGCCGATGCCGAAGACGGCGGCTGTCGCTCCGGCTCCCGCCGCGGGCGGCAAGGCGAAGAAGAAGCCGGCGAAACGCAATTTGAAGCTGGTTAAGAACGAGGACGGCGACGATTCCGAAAAGACCGAAGAGATCGACTTGAGTGCCCTGCAGGCTGGCGATGGCGAAGACGAGACCGCGGCGGAAGCCGCCCCGGCGGGTCCGCAGCCCGGCGTGTTCGAAGAGATGCGTCCGTTCGAGGGCAAATACGATCCTCCGTCGACTCGCATTCTGAAAAACTTGTCGAACGACGCCAAGAAGATGTCGAAAGGCGAAGTGAAAGACAAAGGCGCGGCCCTGGTGGAAGCCTTGCTGGGCTTCGGTATTACCGGCCAGCTCGGCAACATCACCCAAGGCCCCGTGATCACGACTTACGAATACAAGCCGGCGGCCGGCATGAAGCTTTCGAAGATTGCGGCGTTGCAAGATGACCTGGGCGTGCTGATGGGCACTCCGCAGCTGCGCATCGTGGCGCCGATTCCGGGCAAGACCACGGTGGGTATCGAAGTGCCGCGCCCGATGTCCGAAATGATTTCGCTGAAAGACGCGATGAACGACAAGCAGTTCTGGGACAAGAAGATCCGCTTGCCGATCGCGCTAGGCCGCACCACCGACAACGTGGCGGTCTTTGGCGATCTCGCCGCGTTCCCGCATCTGCTCGTAGCGGGCGGTACGGGTAGTGGTAAATCCGTATTCATCAACTCGCTCATTACGAGCTTGGTGTTCCGCAAAACGCCGCAAGAGCTGCGCATGATTTTGGTCGACCCCAAGATGTTAGAGCTCGTCGCCTTCGACGGCCTGCCGCATCTAGTGACTCCGGTGATCACCGACAACGGCATAGCGTTCAACGCGCTGACGTGGGCGGTGCAGGAGATGGAACGCCGTTACGCCCTGATGGCGCAGTCGGGTTCTAAAAACATCGACTCGTACAACGAAAAGCAAAAGGGCTCGGCCAAGATTCCGTTTCTCGTCATCATCGTGGACGAGCTTGCGGACTTGATGATGTCGGGCGGCAAAGACGTCGAAGTGGCGATTACCCGCCTGGCCCAGAAAGCCCGCGCGGCCGGTATCCACCTGGTGCTGGCTACGCAGCGTCCGTCGACCGACGTCGTGACCGGTTTGATCAAGGCGAACATGCCATCGCGTATCGCCTTCCGCGTACCGTCGGGTATCGACTCGCGCACGGTGCTCGACACGGGAGGCGCCGAATCCCTCATGGGACGTGGCGACTGCTTGATGATTCAGCCGGCGGCCCCGTTGCGCCGTCTGCACGGAACGTTCATCCCCGAAGAAGACTTGGCCCGCGTGTCCAAGAACATCACGGGCGGCCGTCCCAAGACCGACCACTACATTCACTTTTCGAACGTGATGCCGGGTAAGGATTAATAACGTCTCTCGTCATGGCGAGGAGCGAAGCGACGAAGCCACCTCGTTGAAGGGGGGTGTGCGGTGTGGCTCCGCCGCACGGGTTTGCTTCGGCCCTAAAGGGCCTCGCAATGACGACGAGATAGGACCCCGCAACGCCGTTCTAGTTCCAGTACGGACCTTTTTGGTCGTCGCCGCCGCCGCCGTCTTTTTTGTCTTTGTCGTTCACGATGAGGGTGAACTGGCGTTTGAGACGCTCGCGATCGGCGTCCTTGCGGTTGGTGAGGCGCGTGAGGTTCTGCCGCACGTAGCGGAAGTAAAGATAAATGGCGCCGACGAACATGCCGCCGATGTGGGCGAAGTGCGCGACGTTGTCCGTCGAGTTGGCTTCGGCTCCCATGATTAGCTCGATTCCGGCCATCACGAGCACGAAGTACTTGGCCTTCATCGGGAAGAGGAAAAAGACGAGAAAATATTGGTTGGGGTTGAACACGCCGTACGCGGCGAGAATGCCGAAGATGGCGCCGCTCGCGCCGATGATCGGGTGCATCAGCTTGGCGGGTTCGGAAAACGCGGCCGATACGGCGAAGTTGAACAGCCCGGCACCAATGCCGCACAGGAAGAAGTAGAAGATGAACTCTTTCTTTCCCATCCGCTGTTCGATGTCGGCCCCGAAGAACCACAGGATCAGCATGTTGAGCAAAATGTGGAGCGGGTGGCCATGAAAAAAGATGTAGCTGACGAACTGCCAGTACCAGTGGTCCACCATCACGCGCGCGGGCACGAGCCCGAAGATCTCGTTCAGCGCCAGGCCGTTAATCGTTCCCGGCGGAACGTGCGAAAAGATGAAGTCGACGAAATAGGTCACCACGCACGTCAGGATGATTCCCTTCGTGACGGGGGTTAGTGGGGGAACTGGGCTGATCTGGTCGTAACGCATTGCTGTTGGTGACTCCCGTAATACTTGTCACTTATCGGCAATCTCTTCCAATTCGATGAGGACCCCCTCCATGGCCCGGGGATCCAAGAACAGCGCCCTTCCGCGGGCGGCCTTCCGAATACCGGGGGGAAGGATGGGCACGGCTTCCTTTTCCAAAACGGCCTTCCACTTTTCGAGGTCTTCCACCTCGAAGCAAAGATGGTGGATGCCACCCTTGGGGCGCTTCTCCAAAAACTTCGAGATGGGCGAGTCGGTG
>JBGSST010000274.1:0-7044 GCA_041736915.1 Bdellovibrionota bacterium | reverse complement strand
TCGTCGCAGCGGGCGTCGCCGTCGTGGTAGTTGTGGTGTCGCCCATGGCGGCGGCCGACCAGATTGCCAGCGCGCCTAAGGCCCAGGCCTTGTTCTTTTTAGTAGTTTGGTTCATCTCTCAGGTCCCCCGTGGATTCGGTCGTTTTTCTAGGCCGTGCGTAACGCACCGGCTCTCGTATCAGAACCATGCCTAGAGCAAGGGGCGTGCCCAATTTGACATAAGCGTTTGAGCCCAACTCCCAAGCCAGGATGGCGTCAAAAGGATCCTGCCGGGCCAAATCGCACCGGCTATCGTCGGAACGGCTCGTAAAATTTAGCTAGCGGCACCACCGCGAGTGCCGTGAGCAGGTGCCAGAAGACGTGGCCGGAATAGACGTGGTTGTGGGGATCGCACCAGACTTTATCCACGTCGAGCCACCACAGCTTGTACGCCACGAAGAAGATGAGTCCGTTCAGCAGAAGGTACCGGTATGGGGCTTTGTCCCCCCGTTTCCAGAGGACCAGCTCGATCCCTAACGCGACGGCGATCAACGCCTTGAAGAGCAACACGCCGACGGACCCAAACAGCAAGATGGCCACCACCGGGGCCAGGATGAGGCCCGCGAAGTAACGCCAAAATCGGGTGAAACGGGCCCGCTGGTAACGTTCCGCGTTCCACAACACTACGAACGACGTAAGCAGGTACATTCCCGCCAGATCCGCCACCTCGCCGGCAAAGGTCATACTGGCGTGCAAAAGGAAGCTGCCCAGCGCGATGGCCGCCATGGTCACTAGCAGCTGAACGCCCATTGCGGGCCGGGTCTTCCGCCAGCGAAACCAAAGGTAGAGGCCGACCGCCAGGTGGAAGAAGCTCGACCAAGCGTTACCCGGTTGCTTTATCCAGGCGCAGAGATCGGCTTCGCAGAAATACATCGTGGTCGCGAGCCATTCGCTCCAGGGGCAGTTCATCGGCGCAAAGTAGACCCGGAACCGGCCGTTGGCGATTGGATAACGCTCTGTATTCAGTCACATTGATCCAATCCGAAACGTTGTGGTAGCTATTGGACCTTCATAAACGTGGGGCTCGGGGGTTACCGTGGGTATCGGTCGTATTAGTCTTTGGATCATGGCGACGTGTGGGCTGGCCTTGTCCGCTCCCGAAAAGCCATCCGCCCCCACGGTGTTCACCGAGAAGCTCAAAGCTACCGCGCTGCACGAGCGGCTCACCTATCCGGCCCGCCTGGTTTCCAAAACGACGGCCGCGTTGCTCGCCGAAACCGATGGCGTAATCAAACGCGTGTCCGCCCCGCTCGGCCGGGCGGTAAAGCAAGGCGAAGCGGTGCTCACCATCTCCAACACCGACCCCATTTACCAGTACGCGCCGATGGTCGTGCGCAGCCCCGTCGCCGGGGTAGTGAGCCAGGTGGAGGTTACGGAGGGCAGCCGCGTAGCCAAAGGGCAGCGGCTGGCGCTGGTTACCGATCCCAAGCAGGTGAAGATTTTGATCGAGGTCGCCGCGGCCGATTTGTTTGCGATTACCCACGGAAGCAAGGGCGAGCTCAACGTGAGTTCCCACCCCACGCCGGTGCCGGTTACCGTTTTGGGCGTTAGCCCGTTCGTCGACTCGGGCACGGGCACCGCCACCATCGAGCTATCGGCGGAGCCGGGCGAAAAGGCCACGTTGCCGCCGGGGCTCATCGGCAAGGTCAGCTTCAAGGTGCGCGAGCACCAAGGGGTGGAAGTTCCCGAGAGCGCCATCGTGTACCGAGGCCGCGAGCCGGCCGTGCGGCTCGTGGAGAACGGCAAAGCGAAGTACGTGCTCGTCACGCTGGGCCCCTCGCGCCAAGGGAAGGTCGAGGTGACTAAAGGGGTGACCGAAGGCTCCGACGTTATCGTGCGGTCGAGCGGATTCGTCGGCGAGGGTGAAGAGGTGAAGGTTCAGGCGGTAGAGGCTCCTAAGTCGTGATGAAAAAACTCTACTCGTCCCCGTTGCGGGTTTACCTCCTGCTAGGCTCGCTCGCGTTGGCGGGCATCATCGCGGGCTTCATGCTGCCCATCTCGCTGTTTCCGAATAGCTCGAAGCCCGAAATTGGCATCAATCTTCCTTACGGAAGTCTGACCGCGGAAGAGTTTCTCAATACGTACGGCAAAGGGCTCGAAGATCAGATCCGCAGTATCTCCACCGACGGCATCGACGTGGAACGGATTGAAGCTACCTACGGCCACCGTGCGGCCAAATATGAAATTCATTTCAAGTGGGGCGTGGCGCCGAACGCCGCGCTGAAAGAAGTGCAAACGGTGGTGAACGCGTTCGTCGGCCGCCTGTCCGACGAGTCGCGCGACGGCATGCGCCTTTGGCTCGACAACGAAAACTCGGGCTTTTTCGCGGTAAGCTTTTACAGCAACCAGCGAGACCTCGACGATCTGTACGAGTTTTTGGAGCCCCTCCTCGGTCCCCGCATCGCCCGCGTGCAGGATGCTCAGGATCCTGTGCTGTGGAATCCGTCGAGCAAAGAGGTGCGGGTAGTGTTCGATCCGAACACGCTGGCCGCTCTTCAACTTTTTCCCAAAGACATCGACGCCGCCATCGCCGGTGCGCTCGGTGGCCGCACGGGTGGATCGATTACCGAAGGCACGGGACAGCTCAATGTGGAGATGCCCCGCCGGCTAAAGTCCGTATCGGATCTCGGACTGGTTCCGTTGCCCACGCCCTCGGGACGAATGGTGCATCTTGGCGACGTCGCCCGCATCGAGCTGGGCCCCAAAACCCGCGATTCGCGAAGCTTCAAAACCAACGGCGCCCCCAGCCTCATTCTGTTCGCCACCCCCAAGCCGGGCGGCAACGTGAAGCGCATGTCGGAAGAGTTAATGGCGGTAGTGAACGAGCTGATGCCGACCTTACCCAAAGACGTGCAGTATCGCGTGCTGGTCGACCCCTCGGAATTCATTCGGTCGGCGGTGAGCAATGTGTTTCACGAGGTGGCCATCGCCGCCATGCTTGCCGTGATCGTGCTGTTTCTGTTCATCGGCAGCTTCCGTAACGTGGTCACCGCGGCCATCGAGATTCCGCTCAGCATGATCCTGGCCTTCATCTTGATGAAGATCACGGGCATGAATTTGAACCTCATCTCTTTGGGTGGCCTAGCGCTGTCGGCAGGGATGAACGTGGACGCCTCGGTGGTAGTGATGGAAAACATCTTCCGCCACTTCGAGATGAGTCCCGGCCCCCACGACGCCAAGTCGCGATTACGCCTCGTCGTGAAGGCCGTTAAAGAGGTGCAGTTCTCCGTCATTGCTTCGACCATTGCGTCGCTCGTCGTGTTTCTGCCCCTGACCTTCACGTCGGACCTGAGCTACGCGATCTTGGGTGATCTGGCGCTGGCCGTAGTTTTCTCGCACGGCTTTTCCGCCTTCGTGGCGTTGCTCCTGGTGCCGACGGTGCGGTTGCACCTGATGAAGTCGGGCAAGGATGCCGGGCACGCCCACTCGCCCATTGAACGGCAGCTGACCTGGCTCGAGTCTTGGTACGCACGGTCCCTCGGCCGGTTTATCAACACGCCGGTGCTAAAGGCCGGCGTTTACACGGGCGTGGCGCTGTTGCTGGCGTTGCTAGTTGCCATCGTGATTCCCCGCCTGCCCAAAGAGATCCTGGGCACCCCCGACACCGACTGGATGATTTTGAGCATCAACACGGAAGGGAACAACCTCGTTCGTCAGATGGAAATTCAGGCCGAAGAGATCGAACGGCAGCTGTTGCAAGAGTTCGGGGAAAAGATCCGTTACACCTTCGCGCAGGTAAGAAATCCTAACTCCGCGCAATTGATGGCGCGAATCAAGAACAAGAAAGAGATGCGGGAAGTGTGGAAGGCGATGGAAAAGCGTTTCGCCAACACCCCGCTTTTTAAGTTTTGGGTGGGGCCTTGGAATCCGAGCGAGCTGCCGATCCCCGATCCGCCAGACATGCTCATCGCGGTACGTGGCGGAACGTTACGCGATCGCGCGGCGACCACCAAAGAAGTTTTGGATCTGATGCAGGAAAAGCATGTCTACCCACGACTACAGGCCGAGCCCTCCGCGGACATGACTTTCTCCGTGAACTTGAGTCCCCACATTGAACAGTGGGCGGCTTTGGGTGAGGCAAAGAACCGATTCTTCCCCAGCGATCTCGCCGATCTGGTGCGCGTGGCGACCCAAGGAAGGCTTACGGGCTATCTCCCCATCAAAGATCGCCAGACCGACATCATCTTGCAGTTCCCGCTGAATGACGTGACGTCCGTGGAAGACATTGCGGCGTTGCCGGTTGGGGCCAGCGGTAAGATCGTGCCGCTCAAGGCGCTGGCGACGGTGACCAAGGCCGAGGCCTCGCCGTTCATCCGTCGAGTTGACCACCGGGACCTATTTCTCGTAAAGGGCCGGCTACCCGGCGGCGAGGATAAAAAAGATGCCGCGCCCATTCTGGCAAAAGCCAAGGCCGTGCTAGCGGAGTGGGAGACAAAAAGGCCGCCGCCCCCTGCGGGCGTGATGGCACCCACGGTGACCTTCGAAGACGGGGCCAAAGATTTGAACGATGCCATTTACCAACTGAGCGTGGCGGTGGGGCTTTCGGTGGTGCTCATCTTTCTGACCATGATGTTTCAGTTCGGAAGTTTGGTGGAACCGCTGCTCGTACTAGTTTCTATTCCGGCCGGTTTTATCGGCGTACTCGTGTCGCTCTTCGTGTTTCAGTCCACGCTATCGCTCAATTCGATTCTCGGCGTGATCCTGCTAAACGGTATCTCGGTAGCGAACAGTATCTTGCTCGTCGATTTCATGAAACGGCTCGTCGACTCCGGCGTTCCTCCGCGCGCCGCGGCCGTGGAGGCCGCCCGCAAACGGTTACGTCCGATTTTGATTACGTCTTTGACCACCGGGCTAGGCATGCTTCCGGTCGCACTGGGCTTGGGCGAGGGTGGACGCATCTTGCAGCCATTGGGCATCGCCGTATCGGGTGGGTTGTGGGTGTCGATGTTCCTCACGTTGTTCCTCGTTCCCGCCTTGCAGGTGACCTACCTCGAATGGCGAGAGCGGCGTAAAGACGAAACGAGCCTCTGGGATAAGCTCGGCGTGAAGCGCCGGTTAAAGTTACCGTGGCAAAGCGCCTCCACGCCGGCCGTATTGTTTTTGGCCTTCTGCTTAACGGCATCGGCCGCCCCGATACCGTTCGAGGATGCCATTCAGAAAATTGTCGAGCGGCATCCCGACGTCGGTATCGAGCGTGCCAATCTCAGCTCGCTGGAGAGTAAAAACTTACCGTCGCACTTGAGTCTTCTCCCCAGCGTCTCTTTGTTCGCGCGCGAACGGCGGGACAACGCCGTGGGGCTAACCAACACGAAGCGCGGGCTCGGCGTTGCCGCCGATATGAACATCCTGCGGTTCGGCGGGGACGTGGCGGCCATGCGGGCGGCTTCAGCCGAAGAGTCGGCGCAAGAGTCGGTTATTGGCGTGAGCATTCTAAAAGTAGAAGACGACGGCGTTAGGGCCATCACCACGGCTATTCAGTCGGAGCTCGAGCTGGCGGTGCAGGAAAAGATCGTGGCGATGTGGTCGGACTACCACAAGATTGCGCGGGAGCGTTACCGGCAGGGACGGCTTGCCGCGCAGGAAGCCGACAAGGTCGAGATTGATTTCGAGAATGCCCGGGCCCAGATGCGCGACACCGAGTCGGCGTTAGTGAATGCCCGGGCGCAGCTCACCGCCTTGCTGGGCGAGGGCTCGGTGGCGGCTTCGTGGCCGTGGCGCGAGCGGTTGCAAAAGGTCGAGGCCTGGATCTCCCGCACATCGCCGGATCTATCCGTGCGCCCCGACTGGGCCGCGGCCCAGCGCCGTAGCAAAGCCGTGGGGCACCGCGAGTCGCAAGCGCTGGGGAATGCGCTGCCGTCTATCGATCTCAATGTCTCGTACGGAATTTTCGAGAACCGCGGCCCCTTATTGAACGCCAACGGTCCGGAGTGGAGCGGCCAGCTGGCGCTTACCGTGCCGCTGTTCGACCGACTCGCCAACTACGGCAACTATCGCGCGTTGGTCCATCAGCAAACCGCCGCCGAGCTCGGGCTGGAGAAAGTCCGTCGCTTTGCGCGGGCGGATTGGGAAGGGGCGAAGGGTGCCCTCGATATTTCGGTAAAGACCGCCAAGTCGCGCGAATCCACCGTAGAGATTGCCCGCAAGCTTTACGAAGATAATCAGCGCCGTTTTCGTCAGGGGCTCGCCGGCGCGAACGAAGTCAGCGTGGATCAGGAGCGCTTTTATCGGGCGGAGATTCTCGCCATTCGCGGCTGGCAGGCCGCACACGTCACGCTGGTTCGAGCGTGCCACGCGCAAGGGCTGCGCGTCGCCGACTGTCTAAAATCCCTCTAGCGATAGTAGTTAGGTAGGCGATGCCGGGGATAGAGTTCTAGCTCCGCCGCTTCGAGGCGACCAAGATCGTCTCGCGTCATCTCCAGGACTCTCAAAATAGTTTTCACGTCGGCCCATTCGAGCTGCTGCAAGCGGCTCAAAGCATCGGCCCGTAGACTGGCGGCGGCCTGCTCGTCGTGCCCCAGGAGATGGCCTACCTTGGCGGACCAGTCGTCGAGGGTATCCAAAAAGTGGAACAAGAGTTCTTCGCGGGTCATCGCTTCACTGGGTTTGGTGTCTTCCCGGAAAGTTCGCATGGTGAAACGGCGATCTTTTTCTTCACAGCCCAGCGTACGGCCCTTGGTCTCGACCCAACGGATTACGCGTTTATCGAAGGCCGATAGATTGGCCTCCTTCTGCAATACGGTCGACTTGAAGCGTGAGAACAAGCGCAACCAGTCGGCGTACCTTCCCGCCACGGCCGCTTCGAGCGCCATGCGAAAAAACGACAATGAAGTGGCGTCACCCTTGGCCGGCGTGGCGGCAATGGTGGTCGATACCGATGAGAAGTTGATCCGCATGGGCCAGCATAAGAGCAAGGGGCATGCCCGCGCCGAGGGGCCGTATTCACGCCCGGAATACGGGGGTGCCCAAAGAAAACTCAGCCCAATGGGTTTTCAAGGGTGCCCAATA
>JBGSST010000262.1:0-1577 GCA_041736915.1 Bdellovibrionota bacterium | reverse complement strand
CCCACCATCGGGTTCATCACCAGAAAACGACGGTACTCGTCGGGCACGATCGCCATCGGATAGATGACCGGCGTGGCGTACATCCAGATCTGAAACGCAAACGGCATGAGCTGCGCGACGTCGCGAAAACGCGCATTGATCGGACCAAGCCAAAGGCCGAAGCCCAGGGCGAACAGTCCAACCCCCGCGGTCAAGCCGGCGAAGACCAACATCCCCGAAAAGCTCCACGCAATATCGTAGCGGATCGCCATCGGCACGATCAGCATCAACGCCACCAGAAAGTCGGCGAAAGTGGCAACCACGGCGGCGCAGGGACAAAGTATGCGCGGAAAATAAACTTTGCTGATGAGCGAGGCACTCGTCGTGATGCTGTTCACGGAATTGCGCGCACTAGCGGCGAAAAAATTCCACGCGAGGATGCCGAGGAAGGCAAAGAGCGGATACGGATAGCCGTCCGACGGTACCTTCGCCCACTTGGAAAAGGTAATCGTGAAGATCGCGATCGTGGCCAGGGGCTGCAGTATCGCCCAGCCCAACCCCAGCAATGTCTGCTTGTAGCGAACCTTGAGATCGCGCCAAACGAGGAAGTACAGAAGCTCGCGGTAGCGCCACACCTCGCCCGTATCAATCCAGGACGTGCGGTTTTGGCGGCTCTCGATGACCGAGTGTATGTTCTCAGGGTTTATCGTGGCGTTGGCGCGGAGCACCTATACAGTTTATCATGATTCTCGCTTGGACTATCTCCGCCGAAACGTGCCCGCCGCGTTCCTCCACCTCACGCTGTTTCTTTGCCTACTAGCGGCATTCGCGCAGGTGGTCGTTACCTTTCACTTCCCTCTCGAGTTAGAGGTGCGCGAAAGTACGGTGTGGCTGCACGTGCTGGCCTCCAAAGCGGGGGTGAACCCGTACGACTCGACCAAGGTGGCGTTCGTGAACATGGTGTACGGCCCGCTCGAAGCGTTGCTAAAGGGTTTCGTACACTGGGCGTTGCCCTTTCTGGATAGCCACGAGGTGATCCGGATCTTCGTTCCGCTTTTGCCGCTCTCGTACGTGCTCGTCGCTTACGGGTGGCTGCGCGGGCGGCTTACCGACGCGTTGCTCGTCGCCGTGCCGTTCTACCTAGTGCTGAACACCACCGACCCTTTCGCCACCCTGCTCGGCCGCCCCGATCCTACGGCCGGCGTGTGGACGAATCTGGTGCTGTTTCTTTGCGCGCCGTGGACGCGCGAAAAGTTACGACGGCGCAAGCACGGCCCACTGCTTTGGACGTCGGCCGTGGCCCTGGGCCTGTCGCTCACCTTTCACACCATCTGGCGTTTCCTGCCGCTGCCGTTTTTAATGATGCTCGGCGCCCTTGCCGATTACCGCCCACCGAAATCCCTCGGCGCCTATCTTCGCGCCCATGCACAAGAGCTCGGCCTGATGGCCGCCATCGGTTTGCTCTTTTCGTTGACGGTAATTTTGTACGTCTTCGGCTTCGACTTCGGCGAGTACTACCGCCGTTACTGGGGCATCTTTACGGCGGCCAGCGGCTGGGGCTCGATTCCCGCATCGCGCTTTTACTGGATCCCCGTGGC
>JBGSST010000246.1:0-9977 GCA_041736915.1 Bdellovibrionota bacterium | reverse complement strand
ACCGCGAACGAAGAGATGCGCGAGAAGTCGGTAGGCCACTTCATCGATCTTTACGAAAAGTGCGAGCGCCTGGGCATCGAAGGGCTCATCACCCATCCGGGAAGCCATCTCGGTGCCGGCATGGACGTGGGCATCAAGCAGACGTCGCGCAGCCTCGATGAAGTGCTCAAGGCCTGTAAGGGATACTCGACGAAAATTTTGCTGGAGAATACCGCCGGCCAGGGCGGTTGCGTGGGGCATCGGTTCGAGCAGCTTGCCGCGGTGGCCGCGGATACGATCGATCCCGACCGCATCGGCTTTTGCTTCGACACCCAGCACGCGTTCGCCGCGGGCTACGATCTGCGGTCCGCGGAAGCTTACGACGCGACCTTCGCGGAGTGGGATCGACACATCGGTGCGAAGCGCATCAACGCGTTTCATCTGAACGACGCGGTAAAGGATCTAGGCTGCCTCGTGGATCGGCACCAGAACATCGGGCAGGGGTGCATCGGCGAGTACCCCTTTCAGCGCCTGATGAACGACGATCGTTTTGGCGACGTGCCCATGTGTTTGGAAACTGCTCCGGGCGACGACAACGAGAACTACGTTCGTGAATTGAAGCTGCTGCGAAGCTTCAAAAAATGAGGGCATAAGCCTTCGTAATTATTTGGATTTGGCCTTGTTTTCCGCCACATAATTCCTACATTTCTTTGTCCTAAAATGTAGGTCTTCCCGCAAATTACAATCCAAAGCCCCGGGGCAGCCAAAATGAACATTTCACTACGCCAATTACTTTGCCTGGCCGTGCTCGCGTGCGGATCGGCGATGGCCGAAACGAAACCTAAAATTTCCCAGGTTTGGCAGTTCGGACCCGGCGGCGGAGGGCGATCGGAAGGGCCGGCAATCTACCCGTTTCACCCCGATCCCCAGTTCGATTACAAAACGCCCTACACGCCTCAACTGCTTTTTAACGGCTCCGACATGGGCACGATTTTCCGCAGCGAAAACGGCGGAAGATCGTGGATCCTGATCGACTCGCGGCAGGTATCGCACATCAAGGCGCGCTATCGTTCGGGCTTTTCCTTCGGCCCCACGCGGGCGGATGCGATTTACGTCACGACGAGACGTGGCCTGATGAAAAGCCACGATTTGGGAATCAGCTGGCAAAAGGTCGAGGGGCCCTGGGCCGCTCTGGGCTACCAAGAAGGGCCCGATTTCATTTCGCTCGGTCGCACCAAGTCCGGATTTCTTGTCGCCGGTTACAAGACCGACGAGGAAATGAAGACCACCGTCAAGCTGTACAAGTCTTTCACCGCGAACGCGCCGAAGCCCACGTGGACGGAAATGCCCGTGCCCGCCGGCTGCCTGACACCGCTTAATTTTGCGAGTCCCGGCCACACCAACCACGAGTCTTGGGTGATGGCGCTCGGCTGCCGCGAAGGGATCTTTCTCAGCAAAGATGGCGGTGCGAACTGGACGCCGCAAAAGCAGGGGCTGCCGGCGGCTCCGATAGTTGATTTTACCTTCGGTAAGCCTAACGACCGCACGTCGATATTGTTTGCCCTGACCGAGTGCGCACCCCCCACGTGCGCCAGCCCCTTGTTCTATGCGTTGAATCTTTCGATCGACGAAGGTGTCGTCTGGAAGCAAAGCGGATCGGTGGGCTTAGGCAGCGAACATCCGAGCAGTAAGTTTCGCAAGTACGCGCAGATTGCGTTGAGCCCCGCCACACCCTCGGTGGTCTACCTGACCTTGCACGAAACCCACGTCGACGTGATCGGCCGAGACAACATTGGGCCCCATGACGAAGGGCGCGGACAGGTTTTCGTCAGTCGCGACACGGGGAAAACGTGGAAACCGATCTTCCATCGTCACCCCGATCACCCGGAGTTTTCGTTGGCGGGTAAGCAAGGGTGGCGCTCGGTGGGCGGCTGGGGCTGGCGGCTCGGGCCCGACGGAATCGCGATTCACCCGGCTTATCCGGAGATCGTTTTCGTAAGCGACATGATCTCTTACGACTTCGGTGCGACGTGGTCCCCGACCGATACGCAGCCGTATTTACCGGCGGTGCAGGGCAATCCTCAAGTTCCGCGCGGTGGTTTCCCCATCATGGGTTACTCCGATTTTCTATTCGTTCCCAACTCGCCGGCCGGTACCGACGTGCAAATCCTAGCGGCTACCGACTTTGGTGGGTGGCGGACCGTCAATGGAGCGGCTAGCTGGGAGTTCACCCCACATCACGGAGAGGTGGACTACGATCGCGCGGGAAAAGACGGGTCGAACAACGTCTACTCCGTGGCGGTGGAAAGAGGGCGTCGTTCCCGTATCTGGGCGGCCGGAGCCTGGGGGCACAACGTGCCTACCTGGTCGCAGCTGGTGCCTGGTTACAAAAAGTTTCCCTCGCACCTGGGATACTCGGACGACTTTGGCGCCACCTGGACCAAGGTGGTTTTGCCGGAGACGATCGGGGCGGTGACGTCGGTGTACGTCGATGAAACGGTACGTAACGCGCAGGGGAACCCGGCGGTCCGCGCGGCCATTCTCAACAAGGGCTATTACGTGTCCATGGACGATGGCGCCACCTGGGCGAAGGAAGAGATTGTCCAATCCGGCATGTCCTATAAGCTGGGTCGTGATCACCGCGGCCGCCGGTACGTGCTCAGCACCGTTCGCCCTAACCGGGAATATAGCCCCGGAGATCTTTTGGTTCAGGTTCCATCGAAGAAGGACCCCAAGAAACTCGAGTGGGTTAAAAAGGGGGACACTACGGAAATTCCCTACCCCATCAACGTGACCTTCGTGCCCGCCAGCCCCGCGCAGAAACAGCCGGACTCCATTTACCTCGCCGCTTATTCCACGGCGGAGTACGAGCCCGTTCCGAACCAAACGACCAAGCCGCAAAAGCTGGGGGGCGTGTTCCGTAGCGACGACGATGGCGCGAGCTGGCGCCGCCTGGGAGGCGCAGAGCTCACGGCCCCCGTGTACGACGTGACCGTGCATCCGAAAAACCGCAAATGCGTGGTCGCCTCGGTCCAGGGCAAAGGGCTTTACCTATCCGTGAACGAAGGCCAGACCTGGTCGCGGGTGGAGAGCTTTCCGCCGAGCTTCCCGTGGCGGTTGAAGTGGGACACACGGCCCCCTACGAAGGAAAGGCCCTGGCTATCAGATCATCTCGTGGTCACGACGTTCGGTCAGGGGCTGTGGAGCCTGCTCC
The DNA here is from genome assembly GCA_041736915.1 of Bdellovibrionota bacterium. Lineage (GTDB taxonomy): Bacteria > Bdellovibrionota > FAC87 > UBA2466 > UBA2466 > JBGSST01. The sequence continues at coordinate 6,784 of JBGSST010000246.1, read as the reverse complement.
TGACGTGCCCGTGAGGCGGCTTACTTCTTTTTGATCACGTGCTCGAGGGTGACCACTTTTCCGTCGGGCATGACGTACTGGTAGTTCTTCAGCGAGATGAGGCCATCGCGCTGAACATCCCAGCTGAACTTGGTCGGCTTGCCACCGTCTTCCGATTGGATCGTATTGACCGTGGTGCCGTCGTTAGACGCTTTCTGGAAAATCTTGGTTTTGTCGTACTCGAGGAAGACGTAGTTGGGGTCACAGCCACCCGAAGGCGGGCAGTAGCTAAACGCCAGTACCACCATGTTGTCTTCTAGCTCGATGATACCCGTATCGCCGTCGTGGGCGTTGGCGCCGCCGGCCTTGAGCACCGTATAGGCGCCTTTGGTATCGTTGAAGAAAGTCTTGGCGTCGATCGGGGCACCCAAAGACGCTTCATCCGTTTTCGCGGACAGGTCTTGGTCTCCACAGTAATCTTCAACGGCAAAGCTAGGGGAAGTCGCACAGCAAAAAACGCTCAGGACCAGGGCGAATACGATGCGGTTCATCGAATCCTCACGGTTCGTGGTTTGAGTGGGCTTACAAGTAGCTATACGGTTAACGTTACCGAAAGCTTCAGCGCTCACTGGAGTATTCAGACAATTCAATTATCAAAAGTTAAATTCGTGACGCGATACGTCAATGCTTAAGGGGATTTAGGAGTACTTGGGGAAGAAATGTGAGCCGCGATGGATTCGAACCATCGACCCCATCCTTAAAAGGGATGTGCTCTACCAACTGAGCTAGCGGCCCCAATCAAACGAAGGTCCCGACCATAGCTAAAGGTCTTTGGAATCGCAACAAAAACGCTTACCAAGTCAGCGTGATTTTCGCGTATTTGCGCTTCCCGCACTGGATAACGAAGGCGGTACCCTCGTCGGCGAGGTCTTCGGCGGTGACTACCTTCTCGTTCACCTTCACTGCCCCTTGCCCGATCATCCGTTTGGCTTCACTGGTGCTGGCGCAAAAATCCAGCTTCTTGAGCAGGGCCGGCAGCCAGATCGCCTTGCCCGCCGCGGGTTTGGCGGCGTTGGCCAAGTCCTTACCCGAAAATGTTTGCTCCGGGATGTCGGTGGGAAGCTCTTTGCGGGAGATGACCCGTTCGAAGTGGTCGAGGGCGCCTTCCGACGCCGACTTCGAGTGGTAACGCTCGACGATCTCCATGGCCAGGGCCGACTTCACGGTCTTGGGATTGGCCCCGCCCTTCAGCGTTTCGAATAGCTGGTCGATCTCGGCGATGGACTTGGACGACAGCAGATCGAAATACTTCCGCATCATGTTGTCGGGCAGGCTCATCATTTTGCCGTACATATCTTGCGGGGCATCGTCGACCCCGACGTAGTTGCCCAAAGACTTGCTCATCTTCTGCACGCCATCCAGCCCTTCGAGCAACGGCATGGTCATGCACACCTGGGCTTCGAGGCCGTAGTCGCGCATCAGCTCGCGGCCGAGCAGCAGGTTGAACTTTTGGTCGCGGCCCCCCATCTCCACGTCGGCCTTCATGGCGACGGAGTCGTAGGCCTGCAGCAGCGGATACAGGAACTCGTGAATGCTGATGGGCTGCTGATCGTGGTAGCGCTTCTTGAAGTCGTCGCGCTCGAGCATGCGGGCCACATTCGATTTGGCGGCGAGGCGCACGAATTCGTACGAGTTTAGGGGTTCCAGCCATTCGCTATTGAACTGCACGACCGTCTTTTGCGGGTCGAGCACCTTGAAGACCTGCTTTTTGTAGGTCTCGGCGTTTCTCGCCACGTCGTCTTTGGTCAGCTGCGGACGGGTCTTCGACTTACCCGACGGATCGCCGACCATGCCGGTGAAGTCGCCGATGAGGAAGATGCAACGGTGACCGAACTCCTGAAACTTGGCCATCTTCTGCAGCACGACGGTGTGGCCCAGGTGCAGGTCGGGGGCCGTGGGATCAAAGCCCGCCTTGATGGTGAGCGGCTGGCCCTTGGCGACGGCCTTCTTCAACTTCTCCAGCAGATCCTTCTCGTTCAGGATCTCGTCGGTGCCGCGTTTGAGTTCTTTAAGTTGGTCTTCGGCCGATACGTTCACTCTAAGTCTCCGTCGTTGAGGTGCCCAGTATCGACGGAAAAGCGCAGCCGTTCAATGGAGGAGGCCTTACCGTTGTGCTCGATCTTGATGATGATGCAGCCGACTCCGGGATTTCCTTTGGCGATATGGTAGCCGTGGGATCGGCGGGTCAGAAACTTTTTGATCACCGGTTCGGGCTCTAGCCCAATCACCGAGTCGAAGGAGCCGCTCATGCCGATGTCGGAAATATAGGCGGTGCCGCCCGGAAGAATCCGCTCGTCGGCCGTTTGCACGTGCGAGTGGGTGCCCCACACGGCGCTCACGCGGCCATTCAAGTGCCAGCCCATGGCGTACTTTTCGCTGGTGGCGTCGGCGTGCATGTCGACCAGGATGGGCACGTGCTTGGGCGCGTCCCGCAAAATCTCATTGGCCTTGTTGAACGGGCAGTCGGTGTCGTCCATGAACACGCGGCCCATCAGGTTGATGAGGTACAGCGACTTACCGCCGTTGTGGATCATGCTGGCGCCCCGTCCGGGGCACTTCATGTCGCCGGGGGACGGCAAGTTCGCTGGGCGAAGCAGCCGTTCCTCCTGATCGATGAAGTTCAGGATGTCCTTGTTGTCCCACACGTGGTTTCCGGTGGTCAGGGCGTGAAAACCCATCTGCCGCATCTCATTGTAGACCTTGCGGTTCACCCCGCGGCCACCCGCTAAGTTTTCCGCATTTCCGATTAGGAAGTCGGGTTGGTGGCTCGCCAATAGGTCGGGGAGGGCCGCTTTCACGGCCATTCTGCCTGGTTTTCCGAAAATATCGCCAAAGACCATCACCGTGATCATTGGACTGCTCGAATCTAGCCTCGTACGGCCAATAATCCGGCCTCGGTACAAAGGAAGGCCATCCTAGCATCGAAGGGTTCCTGATCAAGCGCCGTCTGCGAGATTTGTGCTTCGAAACCCACGCCAATGCGAAGTCCGGGGAACTTCGGCAGAAAGCGGTCGTAAAATCCGGCCCCGCTGCCGACACGGCCGCCAAAAACATCGAAAGCACTGCCCGGAACCAGGGCCACTGCGCTGGGGTACCACTCGTTGACCACCGTCTGGGAGACGGGCTCGAGGATTCCGGCGTAGCCTTTGACGAGGTCTTTCTTGGAGTCGATCAGATGAAAATCGAGGGTCTTGTCCTTGGGATTGGCGCGTGGAAACACGCAGCGGTCGGGCCACTGCTCCCATAGCTCCCACAGGTCGGGCTCCCAGGGCAGCCCGGCGAAGATAGCGATCTGCTTGGCGTGCTGAACCGTGGGCGAGGCGATGAGGTGCTTTACGATCGCGCGGCTGTGCGATCGGCGCAGGAAATCGTTCACGGGCTGCTTACGCCACTGCTCGCGAATGGCTTGCTTCGACGGAGGCGGCACTTTAGTGGGGCCGCACGGCTAGCTCTTTTTCCACCTTGGCGAGCAGCAGCTTGGCCTTGGTGAGCACGCCCGATTTGTACTCGGTGCCACGCTTAGTGCTTTTCACGAGCTGGCTGGCGAAGTCGAAGGCGGCCAGCATCGTGGCCCGCGTGACGTCGAGCTTGGGGTTTTTCTTCATGATGATCTCGACCCGCTTTTTCACCAGGTGGGCCACCTCTTCGAGGTGCTCGGGAGTCTCGTCACTCTTCAGGATGTAGTTCAAACCGGCAATATTGATGTCGATCTTAGGCATAGCCCTAATTTTAGGGAGAAACCTGCCCGTAAGCAAACAACCCCCAAAAAAGGCATCCCAAAAGGGGCCAACCCCCTTTCGGGAAAAACGTCCTAAAAGGGGGTTGGCCCCTTTTGGGATTTAGCTCGCGACGTTGTCGATCGGGCCGAAGAGGGACTTGCCGTCTTTCAGCACCTCGACCTCGACCCGATCGCCCGCCTTGAGCCACGGCGTCACCGCTTTGCCGCCGTCGAGCACTTCCTGAAAGCGCTTTTCGGTGAGGCACGCAAAGCCCCGGGCCTTGTCTTCGTTGGAGACGGTACCGGTGCCGACGATCGTGCCCGCGGCTAGCGGACGGGTGCGGTTGGCGTGGGCAATCAGCTGACCAAAGGTGAAGTTCATCTCCGCACCGTTCGGGTTGCCGAACCACTGGCCGTTTATCCTCACGTTCATGTCCAGCAGGATTCGCTCGTTCTTCCACGTGGCGCCCAGCTCATCCGGAGTGATGACGAATGGAGCGTAAACGTTATTGGGCTTCGACTGCAGGAAGCCGAACTTGGTTTCGAGCTCCGTCGGAATGAGTCCCCGGTAGGTGATGTCGCTGAACAACGTGAACAGCGCAATGTAGTCGCAGGCTTTCTCCGCCGGGACGCCTTTGGGCATGTCGGTCACGATCGCCGCAAACTCCCCTTCGAAGTCACCGCCGAACGTGGGATCCATCAGGTCGATTTTTTCATTCCACTTCATGTTGAAGTCGGCGCTGCCCTGGTACATCAGCGGGGTTTTGCGGGCCGATTCCGGCATCTCGTCGCCCCGGGCGCGGCGGGCACGCACGACGTGCGACAAAAAAGCGCTGCTGTCGAAAAAGCCGGGCGCATGCGGAAGCGGGGCCAGGCAATCTTCGAGTTGAAGTGCGAAGGCGCCGGGCGCCTGCTGGCCCTTGGACTCTAACGCATCGAAAATTTCTTTGAGCTTAGGCGCCAACTCTTTCCACGACTCCAGCGCCTGAATCAGGGTGGGGGCTACGGCGGTGGCCTTGGCCGCCCACTTGTGATCGCGGCTCACGACAACGAGCTCGCCGTGACGGCTCATCATCTTGTTCTGGGGATTGGTAGACTTCAGCGTGGCTAGCTTCATACAGAAAGTTCCTCCGTCAAAAATTGATCCGGTTCGTCGGCGCTGCAGCTGCCGAACGTGCCCGCGTACAAACGGCGGGCGGTTTCGATATCGTCGACCGTCAGCTCATGCTGCTTCCAGCGAAAAGCCGTGTCGGTAAAGGTAAAATTCTTGGCATTCTCGTCGGTGAGACAAGCTTGGATTTCGGCGAGGCCGAAATCATTTCCGCCCAGCGCCTGCGCTAAGGTCAGCGCCGCGAACAAGTTCACGAACCCGTAAGCCCCCTCGCGCGAGATCGCGTGGTGCAACCCTTGGGTTGCCTTGAAGCGCAGCTGATTCGACGTTACGCCGTAAATGGCGGTGGCGAGCTGCTCGGGCGTGGGTACGTACGCCCCGCCGGTGCGGAACTTGAGCCCCGTGCGGTGAGCCGGCGCGTTTTCACTTTCGAGCCAGTCAGTCATCATCTGCGCCGTTTGCTCGAGCTTCTTCAGCGTCAGCCCTTCCCAGGCAACTTCCCAGAATGAATCGACGTGCAAAGCGCGGAGGCGAAGAAAGCGATCCAATACCTGACGCAAGGCCTGGCGAAGCTCATCGGAATCGCCGCCCAGCAAAGGCGCCGGAATTTTTCCTTCGTACAATACGATCCCCGTGCGCACGCTCGAGTCCCAATGCTTTTCGTTGAAGCGATCGATCTCGCGTAAATCCCACTCCACCGTTTTGAGCCAGCCCGCCAAGTCGTCGGACTCAGGGGTACGGCCCAGGGCAGAAACCAGCCACGTGCCGCCGTGGATGCCCCACGCTTGCAGTTGAGCGGTGGTCAGTCCCGTAAGATCTTTCAGCGCGAACACCATCCGGCGAACCAGCCACGGATGAACGCCCTTGGCCCCGAACTCCGCGGCCTTCTTCCACGAGTTTTCCACCGTCAAAGCGGCGGGCGGAAAAGTTCCGGCAAAATCGATCACCCCGCCCAAAAGACTAATGACGGACTGCGGAGATTTTTTAGCGGAGGGAGCCATGAGTGAGGCCCAAGGTAGCCTACGGGCCGGGATTAGGGAAATCGCTTTTCTAGGGCGGAGGCGGCCGCCTCACCCTGGTCGCTACCGTACTTGGCCGTGGCGAGAATGCGCTGTAGCGCCGTAGCCTGGACGGAGGTTAACGCGTCGCTGGCGTCGAGCTCTTCGGCGATTTTCCGATCGCCCTGCGATAAAGGCCCCGTGCTGCCGATCTGAACGTTGATGTGTTGACCCGCCGAGCGAGGTTCGAGCAAAGTCCGCAGCAATGCCGCCGAAGAGTATTCCATTCGCTCGCCCACCTCGCGTTCGATCATCCGGTCGATCCTTTTTTGGAATGCCGAGTTCTTCGCCAAGGTGGGATGGTCCTTCAACGCAATCAGCATTTCCACGCGGGCTCGCTGCCTCTCCACCAACGGCGCGGGAAGCATGAGAAAGGCAAGGTTGTGTACCATCAGGTCGTGAAAGTGCAGGCTGGCTCCGTTCTCGTTCTCGCCTTGGGTGGACTGTACGGTGAACCCTTTGGCGAACGCGCGCGCAATTTCCAGCTGCGTAGCCCCGCCACCGGAATTGTCTTCCCATAGGTACAGCGACGGAGCGTCTGGTTCGTTCGCCTCGCGCAACTTCTTTATGCGGGCGTTGATCCCGGCACTATCGGGGTAAACTATCGTGCCGTCTTTTTCGATCCGCATGCCGAGATTGGCGGGAAACTCCGGATACTTGGTAACGAACGGCACGAAGCTTCCGGTCTCGAAGTCGATGCGGACTGGCTCTTTGGGTTTCACACGGTAAAGGAAAGTACCGGGAAAATCCTTGTCCTCGGTGATCGAAATGACTTCGACCTTCAGCGCCTTGGGCAGCGGCGGAGCCGTTTGCCGTTGCAAAAGTAGCGGGAAAACGGCTTCCGCCGCGACTGGCGCG